>JBEGTQ010000021.1:0-4322 GCA_041179305.1 Pseudomonadota bacterium
AACAGCTTCATCATCCAACCGGTGACGGATTGTCACTGGCGGAACAATTTTATCTGTTGGCCACCTAAATAACCGACAACGCAACTTTTGTCAACTTCATATCACTAATGCGACAGAGCCCTTTTTTGACCTGGTACTTGTCATTGCTGCAAAGGCAGTTTTTCGCAATCGTCAGCCAAAACTCGCCATTTGCCAAGTGATTAGGCTTTAACCTGCACTTTCATGCCTTGAGATTCAACCACTTGATCGGCAAGAATTTTGCAGCGCTTGCGCGTCTCTACATTTCCGTCGACTTTTACCTGCCCATCTGCGATGGCGGATTTGGCTGAGGCACCGCTGTGGTTCCAGCCTTGCAACTTTAATAAGTCACACAGCTCCACGTGTGGGTGTTTTTCCAAATAAAAAATGTCCATATTGTCCTTTCAATCAACTCTCGTTGATGTTGTGATATTCCTCACAGGCTTGCAAGGTATTTTGTATCAGTGTTGCAACGGTCATCGGCCCGACGCCACCGGGAACCGGTGTAATCCAACTCGCACGCTCAACGGCGACATCAAATTCTACATCGCCGACTACTTTACCATTTTCCAGTCGGTTAATGCCCACATCAATCACGATAGCACCCGGTTTAATCCAATCGCCAGGAATGAAGCCCGGCTTGCCGACGGCGACTACCAGCAAATCGGCATTTTCGATGTGTTGGCGCAGATTCCTGGTAAAGCGATGCGTTATTGTCGTGGTGCAACCGGCTAATAGCAGCTCAAGGCTCATCGGGCGGCCAACAATATTGGATGCCCCAACGACCACGGCATTGAGGCCGTAAGTGGGTATTTTGTAGCGCTCTAACAGTGTTACGATGCCATGAGGAGTGCAAGGACGCAGCTTCGGTGCACGTTGGCATAAACGGCCAATGTTGTATGGATGGAAGCCATCTACGTCTTTGTCAGGGTGAATGCGTTCCAGTACCTTGACATTATCAATGCCTGCAGGCAACGGTAACTGCACTAAAATCCCATCGATTTCAGTATCGTTATTCAGTAAATCAATCAATGCCAACAGTTCTGCTTCCGTAGTGGACATTGGCAGGTCATAAGAACGTGAGACGAAGCACACTTCTTCACACGCCTTACGTTTACTGGCGACATAAATTTGTGAAGCCGGATTTTCACCAACCAGCACAACGGCAAGGCCAGGAGCACGCTTACCTGCCGCCAGACGTTTTTGTACCAGCGCAGCAACTTCATTTCGTACCTGCTGCGCAATTGTTTTGCCATCAATAATTTTTGCCGACATCAGTGGAGGGATCCATCAATTAAAAAAGCGGGAATTCGCCTATTCTGTCAGAAGCGAGGCGCGCTGTCAGGCGCATAATAACGATTAAATAGCCAGACGATAAACTGTAAGGCGAAAATCCATTGACTCAGAGGCGACGGCTCGTATAATTCAACCCGCAACAGACTACGGCAGCATTGTTTGCTGCGGTAAATGTCGAATGCGCCCTTAGCTCAGTTGGATAGAGCAACGGCCTTCTAAGCCGTAGGTCACAGGTTCGAATCCTGTAGGGCGTACCATTAAAATCAATGGGTTACCCTCTATTCCCCTCCTAATTTTCAGCTACGTTTTTTAGAAGTGTCAGATTAGTGACATTAAGCCCCATCACCACATCAATTTTACGCGCATGTTCAGTTAAGTGGTTTGGTGATAAGTGAGCATACCGGCGTACCATTTCGATGCTTTCCCACCCTCCCATTTCCTGAAGTGCCGATAGTGGCACCCCGGCTTGAACCAACCAACTTGCCCAAGTGTGCCGCAAATCGTGAAAACGGAAATCAGTAATTCCTGAGCGCTTTAATCCAGTTCTCCATGCTGTATTATCATCAACACGCATTTTCCTAATCTCAGCCGTTTTTGTCCCATCAGCCCGGTGCCATGCCGAGGTGTGGACAAACACATATCTTGAGTGTCGGCCTATCTGTTCACGTAATACCTTGCATGACATATCATTCAGTGCCACGCCAATTGCCTTTCCCGCTTTAGCGTTCTCTGGGTGGATCCATGCAATCTTTCTTTGCATGTCGATTTGCGACCACTCCAGATCCAGAATGTTCGACCTTCTAAGTCCGGTAGCCAGAGCAAAGACCACTACAGGGCGGAAGTTCTCAGGCATACAATTTATTAAGGTTACAGCCTCATCTTTTGTAAGCCAGCGTATCCGCTTGCTCTGTGGTTTTCTGATCTTGATCACTGGTGCTTTAGCTAACCACTTCCACTCGTCTGCTGCTGCTCGTAACAGACCGCGTATAAATGAAAGGTGCTGGCTTCTTGTTGCCGGTGAAACTTGCTTTTCGACATACCCAGGTATTGGTTTTTTCTTTCTTAATGCCGCATCTCTTTTCGATTCCCATATTTGACGATGCTTTCTGTTTGGCATTTTTGCTACCGCCGCTGTGATTTTATCTTCCGTGATCCCTGATATTAGTTTTCCTGAGAAGTGTTGAAGGAAGAACTCTATCTTTGTTCTGTCGTCATCCAGCGACCTCTTATGCTCCTTCTCTACCAGCCACCGTAAACAAGCTTCATCGAAAGTGTGCTCGGCAATCTTACCTAACTTATCAACCCTCCACGCCTCTGCTTTTAACTGATCGAAGAGTTCCTGCGCTTGCTTCTTGTCTGCCGTATCAAGGCAGCGTCTAACTCTCTCTCCGTTCGGGCGAACGAAATCACAGTACCACTTGCCGTACCTCTGTTTGAGCGCCATACAGATTCCTTCTCTGTTTGGCCGTTTTCTGCATTCACGGCCTGATTGTGTTGGTTGCTGTGGATATATTCAAGACATGCTGATTTCAGAATTTCAAAACTGCCGCCGCCATTAGCCCCGCTCTTACCCGCTTTTAGTCGCTTATTTTTTATTAGTAAGCGGACGGTGCGCGGGGATTTTCGCAGGTAAGCGGCGGCCTGTGACAAGTCGAACAACTCGTCATCAAGCCGTACATCTGTCATAGCTGACCCCTTATCTCTTTATCAATCTGACGGACGTAATAACTCAGCCAGATCTTTGCTGGAAAAGTTTTCGGTTGAATCTCAATGGGTAGGGCGGTTATTTTTTTGCGTGACGATTAAGAATTTCAGTGCGGGCTTGCCGGGTTACTGTTCTGATAGCATTTTCTGTTGTCGCATCCATAGCTCACCATTTTTTTACATGAAGAAGCCAGAAACCGACACCATCGCCGATCGCCAGCAGTATCCAGTCGAGGTAACTCATTATTAAATTTATGCTGCTTTACTCCCGGTTAAAACATTAGGACTCAGCCACAGGTACTCAAGGCGCTTAACCGAGCCTTTCCGTCCGGCTGCTGATGATTGTTTTTCCTGCTTTTGCCAGCCCGTGAGGATGTCGTTATACATATCCGTGTTGTAGCCGCTAAGCACGACCATCCCCTCAAGGTTGTTGACGGTATCGAGTAGGGTTAGGTGAGCGTCATTGTCCATTTCATGGCGGTAATATCTGGATGAGATAACGCGGGTGTCATGGACATATGGCGGGTCAACAAAGTGAAGCGTTGAAATTGTGTCATGGTCTAACATGCACTGGACGGCATCGCGATTCTCTACCAGAACACCTTCGAATCTCTGGCCAACTGCTGCCAAGTTTTCAGGCATCCTTGCCCAAAGGTGTTGAGCGGTTGCCGAACTGCGTTTGGTATCCAGCCGAAAACCAGTTGTTCCTTTTGTCGCGCCGGCAGAGCCAAATCCCATTGTTGCTCTGATGACTAATTTCCGCGCCCTCTCTACCATCGTTTCCGCTTCGCCGTAAGCATCGGTAAATTCATTGCGAGAGTAGGGGGTTAGAATCAAGGACTCGATAAGGCATTCACGTAATGTCATGTCGCGCAGAACGAAAAAGAGATTAACCACGTCGCCATCCAAATCGTTATAAATCTCTGCGTAGCTTCGCTCTTTTCTCAGCAATACAGATGCCGCGCCGCCGAACGGTTCTACATAATGCGTGTGAGCGGGGAAGTGGCTAATAACCCAAGGTGCCAATCTGAACTTGCCGCCGTGGTAACGTATCGCCGGATGTTTAATATCACTCATGTCGTAATCCCTATATATGACGCGCCCCATTCCCAGTTGAAATGCAACAAAGTGACCCACTGGCTAGACCCGGATAAAATCACCGTTCTGGCCCTACTGGAGATCCCTTGCCCCATTCCCAGTTGAAATGCAACAAAAAGGTAGGGCATTATGCCGCCTGTAAGTGCGTTAAAAATACCTCATTCGGAGAGCGATAGCCCAGACATTTTCTCCCTCGCGTATTGAGC
>JBEGTQ010000022.1:0-8582 GCA_041179305.1 Pseudomonadota bacterium
ACAGCTTCATCATCCAACCGGTGACGGATTGTCACTGGCGGAACAATTTTATCTGTTGGCCACCTAAATAACCGACAACGCAACTTTTGTCAACTTCATATCACTAATGCGACAGAGCCAAATAACACCCTGGATAACAGATTTGGCTTAAGCAAAATGCAGATAAAAAAAGGGGTACTGTTTTAGCAGTACCCCTCTATTCGTTTCATAGCAATCCAGCTAAAAGTGATGCTCCCTGCTCAATCCTTGAAAACTTTTCCATGCGGTTATCCTAACCAGCAGTCCATCGCGTTGTCCTACACCATCCCAGCGCTAATCCTAAGGTCATCCTAACCCACCAATCATCCTGAACTGGCTCTCAGTCTCCATCCTAGAGGTGTCCTTTGTTTCATCCTGAAACATCCCTTCACTCGTCCTGAGCAGTTCCTGTGTCCTTCATCCTGAAGCGACACCATTCTGATGTCATCCCTACTTCGCCGAATCCTACCCCGCAGATAAAGGATCGCTTAATCGGCAAAGCGAGACAAGGTACTGTAGCGAGAATGATACAGATAGCTTTATATACAAAAAAATGAATATTCATAAAAAATTGATTTTGTTGGAGATAAATGTAACACGAGGATTTTACATAAACATAATATGAAGTGATGTCTTACATCTGATGTGCGAGATATCTCACATCAGATGCGCCAAAATACACAATAACCGTTACCTTATTCTGGTAATACTGGGCGTAACGCATCAAGGAAATGGGCAAGCGTCGCAGCAAGTAGCGTACGTTTTTCACTGCCAAATTGCTCTAACACCACATTACCGCTGACATTACACAGAGAAGCCATCGTCATTTCCGACTCAGTGGTGGCTAAAAACAGGGTTGGTGAAAGTTTCAACCTTTTTTGCGTCACCAGATGACCAATCAAATTTTCCTGTAAACGAATAAAGTCATCGTCACTCCATACCTGCAATAATGTAAAGCGGTGGTCACCTAAATCGGCCACCATATCCCCAGCATATTGCTGAGTGTAAAAAATATGAATATCCGGATGGAGTTGAATCTCCAGCGCGCGTTCAACATTAACCAACGTCGCTTCTGCCACAAATGGCTGGGGCAGCCAAAACACCTGATCATCACACGTTTTCACAATACATGGCGACGGCACGCCATACAGCGCTTCACTGGCTGGTGGGTGCCTGGTTTGTCGCTGCCACTGGTCTATGTAACGTTGAGTGAAACTGCTCAGTGTCGTTGAAACATTCTGGTCCATTCTGACTCTCAGTATTGCGGCGGATTGTTCTGCAAGACTGAGGAACCCAAAAGCTCCTTTAGAAATACAGTTAAACTGCGGCATAAATTGATAAACTACAACTATTGTACCTATCTCTCATCAAGGGAACAGCATGTCTTTATATCAAGGCCACAAGACCCTGGCGAAACTGATGCTAGGTAAATCCACAGCTTATCGCGATCACTATG
Source organism: Pseudomonadota bacterium (assembly GCA_041179305.1). Classification (GTDB taxonomy): domain Bacteria; phylum Pseudomonadota; class Gammaproteobacteria; order Enterobacterales; family Enterobacteriaceae; genus Yersinia. The sequence continues at coordinate 1,475 of JBEGTQ010000022.1, forward strand.
ATGCAACACTGTTACAGGCTGTGCCACGTAGCATGAATCGCGAACCTCTCGGTTTATATCCAGATAACTTACCTTTTCATGGTGCTGATATCTGGACATTATATGAGTTGTCCTGGCTGAACAGTAATGGCCTGCCACAAGTTGCGGTAGGCGAAATCAGCCTGAATGCCAATAGCATTAATTTGATCGAGTCAAAAAGCTTCAAACTTTACCTCAACAGCTTCAACCAAACCGTTTTTGCTGACTGGGAAAGCGTGCGAACCACGTTACACCAAGATCTGACTGCCTGTGCACAGGGTGAGGTCAGCGTCAGGTTATCCCCTCTTGATGACATAACGGCTCAGCCAATCGCTAATTTCAGCGGTGAATGTTTAGATCAGCAAAATATTCGCATTGATAGCTATGAATTCAGTGCAGACTATCTGCAAAATTCTACCCGTCAATGCCATGTGGAAGAGAGTCTGGTAAGCCATCTGCTCAAATCCAACTGCCTGATAACCCATCAACCGGATTGGGGTTCAGTGCAAATACGTTACCGTGGCCCACAGATTAACCGTGAAGCACTGCTGCGTTATCTGGTTTCGTTCCGTCACCATAATGAATTTCACGAACAATGCGTAGAGCGCATTTTCAATGACATCATGCGTTTTTGCCAGACAGAAACATTATCGGTTTATGCTCGCTATACCCGTCGTGGTGGTCTGGATATCAATCCGTGGCGTTCTAATACCGATTTTTTACCCTCAACTGGGCGCCTGGCACGGCAATAAATGCGCGCATCTACGCAATATTACTGCTCTGCCTACGTTAGTATTGGTAAAATACAAAAGACAACGTTAAGGTTATTTGCAGTTACTTTGCACTATTTTGAGTAGAAAAATCAGTGAGAAATGCAAAGTTATTTGTTTAATTTTCCACGGAAAACAGAAAGTAGCGTCCTGTTATACGGCCCCCTTAGAGGTGTAAAGGAGTAACTTTGATTACACATGTCAGCCCACTTGGTTCAATGGATCTGTTATCACAGCTCGAAGTGGATATGCTCAAACGAACCGCCAACAGCGATCTGTATCGTTTATTCCGCAACTGTTCGTTGGCGGTTCTCAATTCTGGTCGTCTGACCGATAACAGCAAAGAGCTTTTATCGCGCTATAAAACATTTTATATCAATATCTTGCGACGTGAGCGCGGGGTCAAACTCGAACTAATAAATCCCCCAGAACATGCCTTTGTTGATGGTAAAATCATCCGCTCATTGCAAGCAAACCTGTTTGCTGTGTTGCGTGACATCCTGTTTGTTAATGGCCAAATTGTTAACGCTGGGCGTTTCCAACATCTTGATATGGAAAACTCCAGCCATTTGAGTAATCTGGTCTTCTCTATTTTGCGTAATGCCCACGCCCTGCATCTTGATGAAGATCCGAATATGATTGTTTGCTGGGGTGGTCATTCAATCAATGAAACCGAATACTTGTATGCCCGTAAGGTGGGCTGTCAACTGGGTTTACGAGAGCTGAATATCTGTACCGGTTGTGGCCCGGGGGCGATGGAAGCACCAATGAAAGGTGCCGCCGTTGGCCATGCCCAACAACGTTACAGAAATGGCCGTTTCATTGGGATGACCGAACCTTCTATCATTGCAGCTGAGCCACCGAATCCGCTGGTCAATGAATTGATTATCATGCCAGATATTGAAAAGCGGCTTGAAGCATTCGTCCGCATTGCACATGGCATTATTATTTTCCCCGGCGGCGTGGGGACAGCAGAAGAGTTGCTCTATCTGTTAGGCATTCTGATGAGTCCGGAGAATGAAAATCAGGTACTGCCACTGATTTTGACCGGGCCAAAAGAAAGCGCAGACTACTTCCGTGTGGTAGACGAGTTCATCATAAATACGCTGGGCGATAATGCGCGTAAATATTACCAAATTATTATCGATAATCCGGCTGAAGTCGCCCGCCAGATGAAGAAAGCGATGCCACTGGTGAAAGAGAATCGCCGCAACACTGGTGATGCTTATAGCTTCAACTGGTCTATCCGTATTGCGCCAGATTTACAGCTTCCGTTCGAACCGAGCCACGAAAATATGGCGAGCCTCAATTTGTCTCATAACCTGCCATCAGAACAACTGGCGGCAGCCCTTCGTCGCGCGTTTTCTGGTATTGTAGCGGGTAATGTTAAAGAAGTGGGGATTCATGCCATTGAACAGCATGGGCCTTACAAATTGCATGGCGATCCGCAATTGATGAAACAAATGGATAGCTTGCTGCAAGGCTTCATTGCGCAACATCGAATGAAATTGCCAGGCACCGTTTATACGCCTTGTTATGAAATTTACAGCTAAACCATCCTCACCGGGCAGCGTTAGCACGCAATGTATCAGCTAACGCTGCCCAACATTAATCTGGCTTAACCTCATATAAGACGGGCTATGCAAATCCACCTTCTTATCGTCGATGCCCTTAATCTTATTCGTCGCATCCATGCTGTTCAGGGTTCGCCCTGTATTAATGCCTGCCAACATGCACTACAACAACTTATTTCACATAGCCAACCCACTCATGCCGTCGCAGTGTTTGATGAGGACGACCGCTCAGATAGCTGGCGTCATCAACGCTTGCCAGGCTACAAAGCGGGCCGTTCACCGATGCCTGATCATCTGCAACAAGAAATACCGCAGATCCGCAACGCATTCAATGCACTCGGGGTTGCCTGCTGGCACTCGCCGGGCAATGAAGCCGATGATCTGGCCGCAACATTGGTGGCAAAAATTGGTGGTGCAGGCCATCAGGTCACTATCGTTTCTACCGACAAAGGCTATTGCCAGCTATTGGCTCCCAATGTGCAAATTCGGGACTATTTTCAAAAACGCTGGTTAGATATGCCATTTGTGCAGCAGGAATTTGGCGTATTACCACACCAATTGCCTGATTACTGGGGGCTTGCAGGAATCAGTAGCAGTAAAATTCCGGGGGTAACGGGTATCGGTGCTAAAACTGCCGCACTGCTATTACAGCAAGCCAGTAGCCTTGAGGCGCTTTATCAAAACCTGGAATCCACACCGGAGAAATGGCGTAAAAAGTTGCAGCAACATCAAGAGATGGCATTTATCTGCAAGCAGGTCGCCACACTGAAAACCGATTTGCCATTAAGTAGTAACTTACGGCAGTTACGCCTAACAACATGATACTATTATAGAAATATAGTCACCAACGGCGCCTTTGCACGTAACGCTATCCTCATCCTCATAGGCAAAGTCATTGAAGATACAGGCAGGCAGCAAACAAATCACAATCAACTTACCCAATCAATTGATTCGGATGACAAATTTGCCCGGCAGATTTGAACGCTGCTAGCTGCGGTATCGCAGAAGCGGAGCCCTGGGATCAGCCGGGTAACGAAAAGCTAACAGCCCCTCGCAGCTTCAGTTATGCAAGGAATATGATTAAAAACGCTCATCGCGGCGCCCTGGCACACCAGCCCAAATGCGACGCACATGTACCGTGACCTCTTCACGGTCATGATAGAGTTGTTTAGCTTGAATATGGGCATTGATACCGTTTTCTTTCAGTTGCTCATCCATCATCTCGAGATTTTTAGAAACAATCTCAAAACGTTTTTTCATCGGCAACTTCAAGTTGAAAATGGCCTCTCGGCACCAACCGTTTACTATCCATTTGATGATAAGTTGCGTCACTTTGGCCGGTTTCTCTACCATATCGCACACTAACCAGTAAATATTGCCACGCGTTGGTTCATATTTAAAACCGTCAACGCGATGATGGGTTACCTGCCCGGTATCCATCAGGCTTTGTGCCATTGAGCCATTATCGACAGCGTGTATCATCATACTGCGTTGTACTAACTGATAGGTCCAGCCACCGGGACAAGCGCCTAAATCGACGGCATGCATACCACTTGCCAGACGCTCTTCCCATTCATCTGCCGGAATAAATGCATGGAAAGCCTCTTCCAGTTTTAAGGTTGAGCGGCTTGGGGCGTCTGATGGGAATTTGAGACGTGGGATGCCCATATAAAATGGCGAGTTATTATTACTGTAGGAATACCCCACATAGCAGCAACCCGATGCAATAAAGAACACATGGATCACTGGTCGATGGGGATTTTCACGAGCAGAAAGAATTTTCTGTTCACGCATGGCGTTACGTAGTGGAACAGTCAATTTACGACAAAACTTAAGCAACTCTTTGCTTTCATTAGTATCAGCCACTTCAACGCGTAACTCACCTGCTTTTTCAACTACGCCAACTAGCATACCAACTATTGGTGAGACGCGATCTTCCGATGGCAAATCTTTCAATAATTCACCCACAACCATCATCTGGCGGGCAAAAATCAATTCACGGAACGGCACTTCACGGATCAAACGATCGGCATCCTCCAACTGATAGCATTCAAACAGTACATAACCGCTGTTCTCTTTTACCCGTGCAAAACCAAAAATCTCAAGCTGTGCCGCTTTCGCAGTAATCTCTGCCGCACATTCTTTCTCAAAAGCGGCACGGCAATATATAACAATCTTATTATTCATGGCGTTCTGCCCTTTTTCTTAGACGCAGCGCGCCAATCAACATCAAAATCCACCCCGACAGAAAACATACTCCGCCAATTGGTGTAATATATGCCCATAGTTTCAGGTGTGATAGAGCCAGGCAGTATAAACTGCCGCTGAACAGCAGAATACCAAGGGTCAATAAGGCGCCGCTCCAGTAAAACCAAATAATTATCTGCCGTTGCATAGCAACAGCCAACACCAGAATCGCCAGCGTATGGAACCCTTGGTATTCCAAACCGGTACGAATCAAGGCCATCTCATTCGCCCCCAAAGTGGCACTCAGTGCATGAGCACCAAAAGCGCCGAAAGCAACATAAAAAAAACCGCTCAAGGCAGAAAATATCAGCATAAAACGACCATTCATCGTTGTTATCCTTAAATTAGCTAGCGTTATACCCAAGTTACTTTGAGATGCAGGTAGGCGGCAACCGAGCAAAGGCAGCCAACACTTTTGCATTTTAAAGGGCGACAGACATGTTATTGCTATGCAAATACTGTGATTGATCAGTTGCCATAGCGAAAACGCAACCTTTCCTGCTCACTGGCTGCTTTATCCAGTATCCACTGACGAAAAGCAGCTATTTTACCCAGTTCTGCCTGACTGTCATGACAAACCAAATAAAAAGCATTTTTACTTACCAACACATCATTAAATGGGCAGACTAAACGCCCTGCCTCAATATCTGATTGCGCCATAACATTATTCACCAGTGCAATACCTTGCCCGTGAACAGCAGCCTGAACCACCATCGCACTGTGGCTGAATATCGGACCTTGCTGCACATTAATCTGCGGTACACCCAACTGTCGGGTATACGCCACCCAGTCACGGCGCGAAGTATCATGCAACAGAGTGTGATGGGCCAGATCTACCGGTATTTTTAATCCATTTTCCCCAAGAAGCAGGCTGGGAGCACAAACCGGTAGTAAGAATTCAGCATATAAACGTTCGGTGCGTAAACCGCCCCAGTTACCACGACCATAAAATATTGCGACATCCACATCATCAGCAAGTTTGTCCTCTTCCCGATCAACGGCCTGGATTCTGACATCAATACCGGGATAAACCGCATTAAAACTTAAGAGGCGAGGAACCAGCCATTGAATAGCAAAACTGGGGGGCAGGCTAACAGTCAGCGTACCTTTCGCACTGCGTGCCTGTAATTTGCGGGTTGCTTCGTTGATTGAGGTGAAAATTTCTTTGATATCGAGGTAATAGCTCTGCCCTTCTTCGGTCAAAAGCAAAGAGCGGTTACGACGGCGGAACAATTTTATTCCGAGAAAATCTTCCAGCGATTTTACCTGGTGACTGACCGCAGCTTGAGTAACAAATAAATCATCGGCTGCCTTAGTAAAACTCAGGTGGTGTGCGGCAACATCGAAAACCCGCAAGGCATTCAGGGGTGGTAATCGTTTTGACATGAAGTGGATACTTTTTTAACGGTTCATCCTCAGATAAAACCCTTTGCTTTATTTATTAGTTTTTATAATCCGAGCCATTATAAATTGTCTGTTGATGATGTGCCAGCAAATACCTATAGTGACAGCACTTTCCAAGCCGGAACGAAAAGCAGATTTAGTATCCATGTACTGAAATGTTTTTGGCTTTGTGGTGGTGGTGATGTTGTGCTTGCAAATGGTCTGGTGTGCCAGACCTATTAGCCAGGCGACTGTTTTTCATTTCCTGTACATTTATTCTGTCTGTCCATAGTGATTTTATGCAGCACCGCAAATTTGCGGTGCTTTTTTTTGAGGAAGATCAGCTTAAACCGGATTGAGTTCCCTTAGTGGGGCACTATTATGAAATAGCTATTTAGTCAAATCCAAACTTTTACCATTTAAAATGTCGTTATATGTTTTCTCTAAAACGTCAATGCCTGAGTTCTTCTCCAGGAATCGAAATGCTGATGCCGCTACATCCGAATCATTACACGGAAGTTATATACACCACGAACAGGCACTCCTTTCATATAAGCCCCGCAGAAATCCACAACAAAACTACCATCATCCTTAAGTTTATTATGCACTAGCTTTGCAAAGTTCAAGAACCAATCAACGTATTGCTCCTAATCATGATTCCCATATTCCTTTTTTCTTTGTAAAGCGAAAGGAGGGCTGGTTATTATCAAATTAACGCTACTATCAGGCAAACCAGTCAGTAGCTCTAGCGAATCCACAATATACATGGCGCCAAAGCTCGTAGTATATGCTGGTTTCTTATCCAAAAAAATCATAAGTGCTACTCATAGTCTGTAGATCTATCGTCATCAAAGCTCGATTATCTCGTGAATGAAGCGAAATATAAATTCTTCCATCACAAGAAAAATATTTTACTTTAATATCAAGAAAGTAAGGGGCGACTTAGGGTTATCTCAAGAAGCCCTTGCTGATCTGGCTGGTTTACACAGGACTTATTAGTTACCCTCAGCCATTTCCTTCACCTCTGAGCGGTTAATTTGCTGTTTGGTACCATTGGCATCAATGTAGCTTATCATTCCAGTATCATCGTCTACTTTAGGTTTACCATCGGCAACG
>JBEGTQ010000023.1:0-10294 GCA_041179305.1 Pseudomonadota bacterium
TTGAACATCAGCAAGTCTTTACTCAGGGTCAGGCAGGAAAAACCGAACATATTCTGAATGCTGGTGATATTCCAGTCATCCAGAGTGACAGAGGTGGCCAGGTCACCTATCACGGCCCGGGCCAGCAGATCATGTATATCATGATTGATCTCAAACGCGCCAAAGTTGGGGTCAGGCAGTTAGTGACAACTATTGAAAATACCGTCATTCAGGCGCTGAAACACTTCGGCATTAATTCACAGGCTCGCCCAGATGCCCCCGGTGTTTATGTCGGCCAGCAAAAAATATGTTCATTGGGGTTGCGCATCCGCAGAGGGTGCTCCTTTCACGGTCTGGCGTTGAACGTCGACATGGATCTGGAACCGTTCCAGTGCATTAATCCATGCGGTTATGCCGGTATGCAGATGACTCAAGTCAGCACACTGAAAACAGGAACAACTGTTGCCGATGTTCAACCGGTATTAGTGAGCGTATTCACCCGCCAGTTAGGCTATCGAGAGGCAGAGCAGCAACCGTGGTCATTGACTGACTATTTATCACCTGACGCATTGTCAATTACGCAACAGAAGTAACCAGCATCGTATCAGTCTCAAGTAAGAACAAGAATTGGGGGCTGAATGAGCCGGGTGAAGATGATATAATTTTATACAATTTTCAAATAATTTTTAACGAAAGACATATCATGTTGAATTTAATTAAAAAATATTAAATTGACAGATTCATAACTGGAACCTGCACGATTATGAGTAAACCGATTCAAATGGAACGCGGCGTTAAATACCGCGATGCAGACAAAATGGCGCTGATCCCGGTAAAAAACGTGGTGACTGAACGTCAGGAGCTGTTACGTAAACCCGAGTGGATGAAAATCAAGCTTCCTGCTGATTCTAGCCGTATTCAGGGCATAAAGGCTGCAATGCGTAAAAACGGTCTGCATTCGGTTTGTGAAGAGGCCTCATGCCCTAATTTGTCAGAGTGTTTTAACCACGGTACCGCAACCTTTATGATCCTCGGCGCAATTTGCACCCGCCGTTGCCCATTCTGTGACGTTGCCCACGGCCGCCCAATGACACCAGATGCTAATGAGCCGGAGAAACTGGCTCAAACTATTCAGGATATGGGCCTACGTTATGTTGTAATCACTTCGGTTGACCGTGATGACCTACGTGATGGTGGTGCTCAGCACTTTGCAGATTGCATTTCAGCCATTCGAGCCAAAAACCCCACCATTAAAATCGAAACACTGGTACCTGACTTCCGTGGTCGTATGGATCGTGCACTTGATATTATAACCGTGACGCCACCCGATGTATTTAATCACAATCTGGAAAACGTACCACGGGTTTATCGTCAGGTGCGGCCTGGAGCTAATTATGAGTGGTCACTGAAGCTATTAGAGCGTTTCAAAGAAGCGCATCCCGTTATCCCAACTAAATCGGGATTGATGGTTGGTTTGGGTGAAACCAATGCCGAAATCGTTGAGGTCATGCATGATTTGCGTCGTCATGGGGTCACAATGCTGACGCTGGGTCAATACTTGCAACCCAGCCGTCATCATTTACCGGTGCAACGTTATGTCAGCCCGGCTGAATTCGACGAAATGAAAGCTGAAGCAATGGCAATGGGCTTTACCCATGCAGCTTGTGGCCCGTTTGTCCGTTCCTCTTACCATGCTGATCTGCAAGCCAAAGGCCTGGAAGTCAAATAAGCGAGCTTGGCCTGAATGCACAATAGGGTTGGTATAATTGAAATAATTTATTACATCTTATATCACAGATATAACAAAAGGATTTCCAATGGAGATCCTTTTTTTTATCTGCCAGAATGCGTTTGTTGATAGTCACTCTGGTGATAAAGTACAATAGCCATTCTTCCTGTACCCTGCGCCTGAGTACTAGGGGGAAGATCAGTCCTTGTGCTCGACAGGTGGAGGAGCTGTTTTGGTTTCAGTTGCTGCTTTTGCTTGTGAAATAGCACTTGTGGGTGGCGTCTCATCATTGCCCATTGCTTTTTTGAACCCCTTCAAAGCCGCACCCAGGTCTGCACCCAATGTTCGCAGTTTGCTGGTGCCAAACAACAATACGATCAATAGGCCGACCACCAATAATTTCGTAATGCTGATACCTTCCATATTCACCTTCTCAATTAGCGATGCTCATTAAACAATGAGTGTATTCTTGTTACTTTAAATTGCAGTTAAACTCACACCATCACCCCGCACTCCAAGATGCAACCACGCGGCAACTGAGCGAAATTGCTGGCGCTTACTCAAGTCAGTGATCAGGTTGAGCAAAGTCAGCCCCTCCGACATCCTGAAGGCCGACAAAGATAACCACAACACTAATAATGTTGAATATAGTTAAATCATGACCTATTTACGAAAAAATTACCGATTCAAGCAACTGTATTATGTAACAAACTCTGTTAGTGAACTACAATTTACATTAGGGTCTATTTTAGTCAATTTTGACTCATTCCGGATGAAGCATTGCCGTTAACATCCCCCCAAAGCAAAAAGAAAGAGCGAGTCGCCAATTGCCTTATTCAACGATAATAAGTACACGTCGATCAGGTTTGAGTTTTGCCAAAAGGACTTACTTACCCAGAGCATTCGGCTTAGGCATTGGCATGTTCTGCGTAGTATCGGTGCTCTATACTCAAAACACACCAGTATGGCTATGGGTTTTGTTGGCGATTAATGGATTAATATGGCCACATGTTGCATACCTGCTGGCAGCCCGCGCTCAACAACCGTTCGAACAAGAAATAATTAATATGAAAATTGACTCGGCGGTAGCAGGAGTCTGGGTTGCATTAATGTCATTTAACGCTCTCCCATCGATAGTTATTATGTCCATGATGAGTATGAATAATATTGCCTCTGGCGGTAAAAACATTTTCTATAAAGGGTTGGCACTACAAATTACCTGTAGTTTATTAACAGCGTGGCTATTCAACTTACCGTTCAAGCCTGAAACCACTCCGATTCAAGTTTATGCCTGCTTACCGATGATAATCATCTACCCTTCCCTACTCGGATTAGTCACTTATCGTACCGCAAAAAGGCTGGCCGAAAATAAAGAAGAATTACTGCGCATTAGTGTGAGAGATGGATTAACCGGTCTGTATAACCGCAGACATTGGGAACATCAGCTTCATAATCAATTTGATAGTTGCCGACGCTATCAACACGGTGCCACTCTGATCCTGATCGACATCGATAACTTCAAATCCATTAACGACACCTTTGGGCATGCCGTGGGGGATGACGCCATTACCGTTTTGGCTGAAGAGTTATTACTGGGATTACGTGCTATCGATATCGTTGGCCGCTATGGAGGGGATGAGTTTGGTGCTATTTTACCCAATACTGCTGCGGAACAGGCTCGTGAAGTATTAGCACGAATACAAGTAAAAGTGGGAGAAATAAAGTTCAAAAACGCTCCCTCGCTCGAACTCAGGATCAGCGCAGGTATTGCAGGCTACAAACATGAAATGAGTAGCTATCAGCAATGGCTAAAAGCGGCAGATTCTGCCCTGTATTTGGCCAAAAATAATGGCCGTAATCGCATTGAATTGGCAAGCTGAGTATCAATCCATCAGCCAACACTTAATGATATATTTTAACGAGTTGTGATAGATTTCCTACACAACATCTGCGTTATATATGGCTATGTTTGGATGATTCCCGTCAGATAGATATATCCGTCATCTTTCAAATTGCAGGCGTGTCAGCAGCGCCCAATAACCCGAATCACTTACTTATGTAAATTCATCGGGATTATCTCGCTTACCGCACTCCAGCATCCTGAAATCTTTTGGCTATACATTAAAGAAAGGTATTTATGTTTAGTATATTACTTGCAGTATTTGTGGGCGGCGGTACAGGTAGTGTAGTTCGTTGGCTGGTCAGTATGAAGCTAAACGGCTTGTCTGCTAATATACCGGTGGGGACGCTAGTCGTAAACCTACTAGGCGGTTTTATTATCGGCCTGGCATTAGCAATTTTCATCCGCATTACTCATATTGATCCTGTTTGGAAGTTACTGATCACCACTGGTTTTTGTGGCGGCTTGACCACGTTTTCAACCTTTTCTGTCGAAGTGGTTTATCTGATTCAAGAGGGTAAACTGGCTTGGGCGGCAGGGACTGTTTTGTTCAATCTGGCAGGTTCGCTTACCATGACATTGCTGGCCTTTATGCTGGTTAATCAATTCACAGCACAATAAATTAGATTATCAGCAGTCAGATAACCAACAATTAAGCGACAAGGAGGTAATACCCCCGCAAACTGAGCTATACATAAGTATAAATCGAATTTTTCCGCAACATGGTTCGAGGAAATTCAGATGAAAAAATCACGCGTCAGCTCAAACCATTTCTTTAATCAGTTACCTTGGTGCTTTGACTCTTGCCGGACGTAAAAACCCGCCGGATGACGAGGCGGGTTTTAAGGAATATGGTGTTACTTAGATAGCGATAACATTAGCAGCAGATGGTCCTTTGGCGCCGTTCGTGATTTCAAACTCTACACGCTGACCCTCGGCAAGAGTTTTGAAGCCATTACTGGCGATAGCAGAGAAATGAACGAAAACGTCTTTGCTACCATCTTCCGGGGTAATGAAGCCGAACCCTTTGGATTCATTGAACCACTTAACACTACCTTTAATCTTAGACATCAAACTTACCTTTACGTGAATGTTGGAGACAAAAACTGCACCCTGTACAGTACAGCAATAGAAACGTTTTTTGTCCACAGCAAAAATCACAAAAAAGAGATAAAAAGTGAAAAACTCAATTCTCCTGGCAAGAAAGCAGCACAGAAACCCATACTGATTCCCCTTTACTCATTCATTCTAATAATATTTAGAAAATATTTCGCTGAATTGTCAGACTGTATCTGAAAGCCATTCACCTGTATCATACCCAGCCATTGGATACACTAATATGAGATGTATGATGAACGGTAGCATAACAACTTTTTTTGAAGATAAGGGCTTTGGTTTTATCACTGATGAAAACGGCGATAACCGTTATTTTCACGTTATTAAAGTTGCTAATCCTGAGTTGCTTAAGAAGGGTGCTGAAGTGACCTTTGAACCAACAACCAACACCAAAGGGCTGTCAGCGTTTGCTATAAAAGTAGCCATTGAAAGTAAATATATCTTTATTGCTAATGAAAAAATTAAGCTGACCAGCATCAAGTCATTCAACACATTCACTAAAAAAGTGCCTATTCAAGCAGAAGTTGATAAAGCGAATACTATTTTATCAGTAAATTTACTGATGAGTAAAATCCGTCCACAAGAGGAAGATACTTCTGACAAAACCGTGCCATTGAAAATGTTGTCGATAACAACATTCCAAAATGTGACTCACACATTCTCTGAATACGAGGTCGATATTGATAGCACTGTCGCTAAATTGAAGAGTATTTAACAACGTACTGGCAGATCATGTATTCGATGAGTTTATAGCCCATCAAACATAATAATCACTATTTCGTCCTAATCAGAATGAGATAAATCGTGAGGTATACTTGTTGAGTAATAGAACTCGAGATAGCAATACCGAGGCGGCAAACACAGATAGCAGCAACGTGAATTTCAATGTGACATCGTATAAATTGTATGCGTTGGAAATAAAATAGAAGATTCCGTCATGCAATATGTAAACCCCAATCATCGAAGGACTGATATAAGCCAGTGTCTTCTTTATCCATTCGTATTTGGTATCAAAATTATCAAATATAACAAACAGGCACAAACTCAGAATTAAGACATGCAGGTTATCGAGGAAATATCCTGCATTCACTGTCTTATAGACATATATCGACATAAAACTTTCGTAGTAATACATCGATATAGCGGTCGGAATCAACAGCACCTTCGCCACCAAACGGACTCTGGTTAATTTAGTAAATTGTTGGCAAATTCTTGAGTAGAGAAAGCGGCCAGCAATATAGTAAAAAACCCAAGTCCACAGACGGAAATATTGTGGTAAATCAATAAAATATGGCGTCTCAATGAAGACACTAATCAAATCTATGGTGACAGAGAAAATGACCAGACAAGAAAGGGTAATTATCGCTGTCCGGCTATTTTTTAATATTTTTGATATTATCGGATTTATGAGATAGATGATCGCGATGCTGAACAAAAGCCAATTTTGGAGAAAATAACCCCGCTTAAAGCCATCCTCATTGATAAAGTAGAACAGTACATTCCAGAAGATAATAATAGTTACGATCGATTTTAATTTTCTGAATATATTCCGTTGATCTATTTCGTCACTGGAATCTATATAACCAATGATCATAAAAAAAAGTGGGGTGGCAATAATCGAGAGGAAATAAAGGACACTCATCACATCGCCGCCCAAAAAACACTGTTCGGTACAAATTTTACTGGCAGAATAGAAAGTCACTGCAGAAAAACAGCTCAACGTTTTTAGAGCATGTAAACCGACGTTTCTCATAACGTGCTTTGACTTACGTTAGGGTTAAAAGAAAGATGTAGTTTGAAAGTACACACGGTTAGCATCAGAAAACCTTTCCTATTCAGACTACTTATAGTTTTACATACAACTTTAGTGCTGTCACTGTAAACATCACTCTTACTAAACTTTATGATTTATAAATAGTCATATATCCAAACGACATCAAAATGCTGGGTTTAGCACCTGAAAGTTATCGTTTAAATGCGTTAAAAATGAAGCTGCTATTTGCGGCACTTTCACCGCAAATAAGTTAATCATGTCTGCCTTAATGCCCCGTCTGTGCCCAAATTACTTCTGAATAACTGTTACAAATAGTAGATCACTTGAAGGTGAACCGCCCCAGATCGATTAGACAGATCGTCGTAGTGGCATCTTCGTTGGGTAGATGTTTTTTGGAAATGCTTCATTCATGCGTACAAACTGTTAGTTGATATGCCAAACCGCGCGGCAACATCAGGAACGGGGCAATTCATAATCTATAACACCTCTTATAGGATACGATATTGCGCCAGCGCCTTCTGACGAGCGGCTTCTTTAGCTAACCGTTTCTTACGTGAATCACAAGGTTCTGGGCAGTCACACACTTTCTCCATCCCCAGAGTCCCGATCCCTCCGCAGCTACCCTGCAAGGTTTTACGTTTTACGATATAACCTAACGACATCCCACCGATGATCAGTAGAAAAAAGACAAAGGATGCAATAAAAATTGTCAACATACTCGCCCCTGCTATGGCCTTTTTTGCAGATAGGGCTTGAACGCATCAGAATAACGCTCCTCAAACCCCTCATCTGTTTTGACTATCATAAATACCGGAATGCCGAGTAAATTGGCTAATACCATCCCCCTCTCAGGCCCAAGAACATCCAGACCGGTAGAAAGACCGTCTGCCGTCATACAGCTCGGATCTAACACAGTTATTGATACCAGCCGATGATTAATTGGCCGCCCTGTTCCCGGATCAATAGTGTGTGAGTAACGCACACCATTCTGCTCAAAGTAATTACGATAATCCCCTGAAGTCGCTATTGCCATGCGCCCCGGTTCAATAATCTCTTGAGCACGCTGTGCCGAACCGGCAACCGGCTTTTCTATCGCGATGCGCCAGGGTCTGTTTTCCCCATTGTTGCCACGTGTGCGAACTTCACCACCGATATCAACCATATAGTTAGTAATATTCTGTGCCTCCAGGTATTCGGCAACAGCATCAACCCCATATCCTTTCGCAATGGAAGAGAGATCGACATACAACTCAGGGATCCGTTTGACTAATGCCCCCTGTTCTACTGCCAACTTATCGATACCAACCCATGCGCGACGTTTGGCTATGTCCGCGTCACCAGGAACGATATCTGGCCGCCCCTCCGGGCCAAAACCCCATAAGTTAACCAAAGGCCCGACGGTAACATCCAATGCACCATCTGTCAGACGGTTTATACGGATAGCCTCACGCACCACGTTAGCGGTATCGACTGAAACAGGGAACGGTGTGTTGACCTCGCGACTTTTATTAAAACGACTCAGTTCAGAATCAGGCCGATAGGTCGACATCTGGTCATTAATCCGCTCCAATTTCAGGTCTATTTCGTGCTGTAATTGCTCTGCGCTGAGAGGGGATGAGTCACTCACATATTTAATTGAATATGAGGTTCCCATCGTTTTGCCTTCGAAATTGATTTGCTCAGGGCCACATCCGGTAAGCAGGAAAAAACCCACGACTGCCATTAACCAATGCGCTATATGTTTCTGCACGATATCCCCAATTACTGTAAAAAGCCGAGTAGTGGCAAATCAGCCGCCAAAATCATCGAGCATAATATTTTCGTCTTCCACACCAAGATCTTTCAGCATCTTGATAACTGCCGCATTCATCATCGGAGGCCCGCACATATAGAATTCACAATCTTCCGGTGCAGGATGATTTTGAAGGTAATTCTCTAACAACACGTTATGAATAAAGCCGGTATAACCAGTCCAGTTATCCTCAGGTTGTGGGTCTGACAACGCAACATGCCAACGGAAATTCTCATTTTCAGCCTGTAGCTGATCAAAATCCTCTTCATAAAACATTTCACGCCGTGAACGAGCGCCATACCAGAAGCTGATTTTTCGTTTTGAATTTAGCCGCTTAAGCTGATCAAAGATATGTGAACGCATCGGAGCCATACCCGCGCCCCCGCCGATAAAAACCATTTCTGCATCAGTATCTTTGGCAAAGAACTCACCAAATGGCCCCGATATAACCACCTTATCACCCGGTTTTAATGACCAGATATACGAAGACATTATCCCAGGGGGCGCATCGGGTACTGAAGGCGGTGGCGTGGCAATACGCACGTTAAGCATAATAATGCCATGCTCTTCCGGGTAGTTTGCCATTGAGTAGGCACGCACGGTTGGTTCGGTAACCACCGATTCGAAACGGAACAAATTAAATTTATCCCAGTCACCGCGATACTCTGCAGGCACATCAAAATCCGCGTACTTGACCGTATGTGGTTCAGTTTCAATCTGAATAAACCCGCCGGCACGGAAGGGAACAACATCACCATCGGGAATTTTTAGCTTCAATTCTTTGATAAAAGTCGCTTTGTTATCATTAGAAATAACTTCGCAAGTCCATTTTTTTACACCGAAAATCTCTTCCGGCAATTCAATTTTCAGGTTCTGCTTCACGTTAACCTGGCAAGCTAAACGGCAGCCTTGCTTCGCTTCACGTCTGGAAATGTGAGAAAGCTCCGTTGGCAGAATATCACCGCCGCCTTCTTTTATTGTCACACGGCATTGCCCACACGAGCCACCACCACCACAAGCTGAAGAAACAAATATACCGTGGCTGGAAAGCATATTCAGCAGTTTATCGCCTGCTCGCGCAGTAAAACTTTTATCCACATCATCATTAACATCAACGCTAATTTCACCGGTATTAACCAGTTTTGATTTGGCAAATAGAATCATCACCGTCAATGCCAACACAATGAGGGTAAACATCACTACACCCAGAATTATTTCCATGAATTATTCCTGCCTTTATAAATTCACGCCGGAGAAAGACATAAAACCTAGTGCCATCAATCCGGTAGTGATAAAGGTGATTCCTAACCCCTGCAACCCCGCAGGCACATTGGCATATTTCATTTTCTCGCGAATACCCGCTAACGCCACGATCGCCAGCATCCAACCGATACCGGAGCCAAAACCATAAACAATTGACTCAGTGAAATTGTAATCACGCTGCGCCATGAACGATACCCCACCAAAAATAGCGCAGTTCACGGTGATCAGTGGCAGGAAAATACCCAGCGCGTTATACAGTGCTGGGAAGTAGCGATCGAGGATCATCTCCAGCACCTGTACGATAGCGGCAATGACACCGATAAAAGTGATGAAATTGAGGAAGCTGAGGTCAACACCTTCAACCAGTGCACCATCACGCAACACCAGGTTATAAACCAGATTGTTAGCCGGAACGGAGATACCCAAGACCACCGTTACCGCAATCCCCAGACCAAAGGCCGTTGACACCTTCTTCGAGACTGCCAGGAAAGTACACATTCCCAAAAAGAACGTTAATGCCATATTTTCCACAAACACCGCGCGGACAAATAGACTGACGTAATGTTCCATCGTCAATTACTCCTTCTCAATCTGCGCAGGTTTCAAGGTTCGCAGACCCCAAATCAGCAAACCAATAATAAAAAATGCACTAGGTGCCAGCAGGAACAATCCATTCGGCTGATACCAGCCACCGTTCTGCACTGTCTCCAATACCGGCACACCAAACAACTTACCGGAGCC
>JBEGTQ010000024.1:0-11605 GCA_041179305.1 Pseudomonadota bacterium
ATGATAGTTATTATCAGAGATACTTTTATGATTCTCGTACCACACGACCTTTATGATATCTTGTTTTCTATTAACATCATTGAATAAGCACATAACCAATCTTTTTTGCTTTTCATTAATATCGATGGTCAACTTTTGTGTATGAAAGTGGATTTTGTTCATACAGCAGTCTAAGGACATCTCTTTTTCATAATCAATCACACCTTTCCCATTGATATCAATAAACTTACTACCAGAGACAACAGAGACTGTATCAACATACATATATGAGACCTCAACAATATTCATCAGATTTATAACACCAATCACAATTTTAAATGAGTGATAAGGGAACAAGTGATTATTATTGTTTTTACTTAATGAATAAAACAAATTAAATTATATATTTTAATTATATTTAATGGTTAAATGGCCTTTTAATTTAAAATTTAACTGGTGTTTCAATGATATACTCAAAGATAATATCGATATCCAGATAACCAACATTGAATAACCATACAAACATACTATATATCATCAAAAAAATTATGCTTACAATAATTATATTATAATTTATAATGTCTAAGTAAGTTCTATTCATCTTAAAAACAGCAGATAATCAGTTTTAGTAAAGTACAATAATAATAAAAAAACTCAAGCGATAAATATTATTTGGCAGCAAAAAATATAACATTTCAACCCAATACAAAACCACAACATTTATACATCGTTAGCTTTACAATTAATTATATTAATCACTTATTGATTTGTCAGAATTATACTCTAAACTACCACTTTTAAACTATTTTCATCATTTTATATGGTAATTCAAAATCAATATTATCATCGTTTTGACTTATGACTATCTAATCACGATTTTTAATTATCACCAAGAGTAAAAAACAAACAAAAAAAGTAACGAGATACATAGAATAACTTCATGATTGAGGATAATTACTAAAAACCCCTTGAAATATATCAAGGGGATAAAATCTGAAATTATTATATATAAAACTCTACTTTACCACCATTTAAGTTATACATACTTCCGACCATTTTTATTTTGCCTTCTTTTTCTAATGCACTGATTATTTTGCTATTTTTACGAATATAATCAATTGTGTTTTGTACATTACTTCGCGCTACAGCATCAACATATTTTTCGTTCTTGCTACTTTTTTCACCTTCAAATTGAGTCGCTTCAATAGCTGGCTTAATTTTATGAAGCAGACCGGTGAGATTTCCAAGTTCAACGTTATCTATCGCGCCTTTTATCGCACCACAAGCCGTGTGTCCCATGACTAAAATAACTTTTGCACCTGCTACTGCACAAGAAAATTCCAGGCTCCCCAATAAGTCATCATTTGCGATATTACCAGCAATTCTGCCATTGAATGTTTCACCGATCCCAGTATCCAGAACAATCTCTGCCGGCGCTCGGGAATCAATACAGCTCAATATTGCTGCCGCAGGGAATTGCCCTTCTGCAGTGGCGCGCTTTTGTGCCAGATAATTGTGATGTTGCATGTTTCCTGAGATAAAACGCGTATTACCTTCTTTCAGCTTTTCGACTATCTGATCTGGTGTCAATTGATCTCGTTCCTCTCGAGTCAGCGCTGCTGCATATGTTATTTGAGGTAACCCTAGCCCAGCCCCCCCGATAACACCCGCGGCTGTAATACCCAAAGCTGCTTTCAGGACAGCCCGCCGATTATTGAGATGATCTCCTTCTGAACAACAACCCTTTGTCTTACTCATATTCTCTCCTGATACTTTTTTGACAGCAATCGATGCTGCTTATTTAGTTGAGTGCCTTTTAAAAATAGTACAAATAACTTGCCTTATCCGGGTAACCGTAACGTAATTGTTAACTTGCGCTTCTCAACCAAGTTTTTCGATACCAGAGCCTCCCTCGTTTCTGAGCGCCTTCATGATATTTTCTCATTCACACAACCAATGAGTCGAGTGTCGCTCACAACATTTTTTACCCAGTACCGTAATCTCATATTCAACGCGCAGAGGAACCACCGCATAGGTTTTGCAGTACATTAAACCACTTTGTTTAGTGATCAACTAAAATTGAATAAAAACAATCAGATGAAGCCTATCCACTAGAAAATCGTGGACGTCAAACCAATATTCCTGTCCGTAAACTAATTAAAAATATCAAGCCCGTTGAAGGGCTGACTGCTGAGGAAATGCGGGCAGGATTAAGCTACTGGCGGGCTGAGGTGGATCATTTAAAAAAGCGGTACGCCTTAATTCAACAAGAAAATGCACTTATGCCAAACAAAAAACGAAATTGAACAGCAAATTAAGGCAAAAACATACGATAGGAAACTTCTGTAGTCATGTAAAATCAGAGCTGTTTTACTCAACGAAATTTAACAGCGTGTAACATCTGAAGGATGAGTTGCAAAAGTATATTCATTACTACAATCATCATCGGATCAAAAAAATCAAAAGGCCTGAGTCCTGTGGCGTACAGAACTCAAGCCTTGATAGCCGCTTGATTTAAACTGTCCAACTTTTTGGGGTCAGTGCAAAGACGGGAGGCTTTTTTACGCACTAATGATTCAGTATGATAATAAGGCAAACCCCTATGAACAATAATCCATTGCTGGTGTTACGTGAGCGTATCAGCGCATTAGACTTAAAACTGCTGGCGTTACTGGCAGAGCGGCGTGAATTGGCGGTGGATGTGGCTAAAGCCAAACAACTTCATCACCGACCGATTCGCGATAAAGAGCGTGAACGTGATTTGCTGGATGCGCTCATCACTGCGGCCAAGCCTTATGATCTCGATGGATTCTATATCACTCGCTTGTTCCAACTGATTATTGAAGATTCAGTTTTAACCCAGCAAGCCCTATTGCAGCATCAGCTTAATCAAATCTCGCTGCACTCTGCTCGCATTGCTTTCCTTGGCCCAAAAGGTTCTTATTCACATTTGGCCGCACGCCAGTATGCTGCACGCCATTTTGAGCAATTGATTGAATGTGGTTGCCAAAAATTCCAGGACATTCTCACCCAAGTAGAAACCGGGCAAGCTGATTACGCCGTATTGCCAGTAGAAAATACCAGCTCAGGTTCTATTAATGATGTGTATGATTTGCTACAACACACCAGCTTGTCCATTGTGGGCGAGATAACCAATCCGATTGAGCATTGCATACTGGTAGCAACAGAAACAAGCCTGAACCAAATCGACACAGTCTACAGCCATCCACAGCCTTTCCAGCAATGTAGCCAATTCATTAACCGTTTCCCACATTGGAAAATTGAATATTGCGAAAGTACCGCAGCGGCAATGGAGAAAGTGGCACAAATAAGCTCACCGACCGCTGCGGCATTAGGTAGCGAAGCTGGCGGTGCACTTTATAATTTGCAGGTACTGGAACATAAGCTGGCAAATCAGCAGCAAAATATCACGCGCTTCATTATACTGGCCCGCAAAGCTATTGATGTTTGTGATCAGATCCCAGCAAAAACCACCTTAATCATGGCAACCGGCCAACAGTCCGGTGCATTAGTTGAAGCACTGATGATACTAAGACACCACGGTATCATTATGACTAAACTGGAATCCCGGCCAATTAATGGCAATCCGTGGGAAGAAATGTTCTACATTGATGTACAAGCCAACCTGCGTTCCGCATCAATGCAAAAAGCGCTGGCGGATCTGAAACCGATGACTCGTTCATTAAAAGTATTGGGCTGCTATCCGAGCGAAAATGTGGTTCCGGTAAATCCAAGCTAACCTGGCTTGTGGGGTTCCCCCTTAGGCTTTAGCCGCTACAAGGCCTTGCAGCAGGTAAAAGCAAGGCTTGAGGATGAGTCGGGTAATGCGTGTAACTTACACATCCGCAGCTTAAAAAATGAAAGATATGATTACTGGCGATTATCATTCGCCTGACGCAGTAATGAACAGCTCTCTGCTTGGAAGCGCTCCGCATAATCACCAAACCAGTGTTCAACTTTCTGGAAGCTCTGTACAAACGCCTGTTTGTCATTCTGTTCCAGTAAGATAATTGCCTCACCAAAACGTTTATAGTAGCGTTTGATCAACGCCAGATTATCTTCCGACGACATGATGATATCGGCATAAAGCTGTGGGTCTTGCGCAAACAACCGCCCTACCATCGCCAATTCCAGCCGATAGATCGGGGAGGAAAGCGCTAATAGTTGATCAAGTTGCACATTCTCTTCGGCCAGATGAACTCCATATGCAAAAGTCGCAAAATGCCTTAATGCCTGAATAAACGCCATGTTCCGGTCATGTTCGACAGCGTTGGAACGGTGCAATTTCGCGCCCCAAACTTGCAACTGTTCCAACAACCACTGATAGGCATGTGGATATCGACCATCGCAATAAACCACAACCTGCTTTGCCAGGCTGCCAACATCCGGGCCAAACATCGGATGTAGGCCGACAACAGGCCCATGATGGGCTGCTAACATCGCTTGCAATGGCTTATTCTTCACCGAGGTAAGATCCAGCAAAATACAATCTGACGGTAATTTAGCTAACCGATGAATCACCTCTTCAGTGATATGGATCGGCACACTGACAATCACCATCCCGGCATCAGCCAGAATAGACTCTGCCTGCGGCCAATCGTCCTGCTCCAGTGTTTTTACCTGATAACCTGATAAGGCTAGCATACGGCCAAACAAACGCCCCATCTGGCCCTGACCACCAATGATAACCACCGAGCGCAATTGTGGGCAGAGGGTTTTAAAACCTTTATCATTCTCGCTGGTATAAGATTCTCGCATTACCCGACGCAATACGTCTTCAATCAAATCAGGGGGTACACCTAAAGCCTCAGCTTCCTGTCGGCGTGAGGTCAGCATAATCGCCTCACGATCCGGGACATAAATAGGCAAACCATAATGGCTTTTTACTTCACCTACCTCTGCCACCAAATGCAGGCGCTTAGCCAGCAAATTCAATAATGCTTTATCAACCTCGTCAATTTGATCACGCAAAGCGGTCAGTTCGGCCATCATACTTACTTTTCCTTTACAGTCCGTGCCGCCAGCGCTGAACGTAGCGCTTGGCGCATGCCACGTAACAGGGTTTCGGTGCTTTCCCAGTTAATACAAGCATCAGTCACTGAAACACCGTAACGCATATTCGCGCGCGGCTGCTCAGATGATTGATTTCCTTCGTAAATATGGCTTTCCAACATCACACCCGTGATAGACCGATTACCCGCTTTGATCTGTTCAACCACAGACTGCGCGACCGCCATCTGACGACGGTAATCTTTATTCGAATTACCATGACTGCAATCTATCATTAAGGATGGAGTCAGTCCCGTATCCTGCATCTGTTTTTCACACTGAGCGACATCTTGTGCGCTGTAATTTGGTTTTTTACCGCCACGTAAGATCACATGACCATCTGGATTGCCCTGAGTCTGTAATAAGCAAACCTGGCCTGACTGATTGATTCCCATGAAGCGGTGCTGCATCGCCGCAGCGCGCATGGCATTGATTGCTGTGCCCAGGCTGCCGTCGGTGCCGTTTTTAAAACCCACCGGCATGGACAAGCCTGATGCCATTTCACGATGAGTTTGTGATTCGGTAGTACGGGCACCAATCGCCGACCAACTGAACAGGTCACCCAAGTATTGCGGACTATTCGGATCCAGAGCCTCAGTTGCTAACGGCAAGCCCATACCGACTAAATCCAGCAATAAACGACGGGCAATATGTAAACCTGCTTCCACATCAAATGAACCGTCCATTGCAGGGTCATTAATAAGACCTTTCCAGCCTACCGTGGTTCTTGGTTTTTCAAAATAAACGCGCATAACGATATACAGGCTATCACTCAATTCCGCTGCAAGGGCTTGCAAACGACGTGCATAATCCAGAGCAGCATCCACATCGTGGATCGAACATGGGCCACACACCACCAAGAGACGTGTATCTCGCCGCTGAACAATGTCAGCAATGGTTTTGCGTGCGGTAGCAATCGCATACTGATCATTGTCGCTCAATGGAAACTGGTTTTTCAGTTCTTCCGGCGTTATCAGTATTTGTTCAGCACTGATATGGACATTATTGAGTGCATCTTTTTGCATGATCATATTCTTTACCTGTCTCTGTTTAGCGGATGTTGTTTTGCGTGCCTACCGTTTAAGAACTTCAAAATACCATCAAATGTAAACATTTAAATCCAAATACGTAAACAAATAATTACTATTTAATTTCCAGATACATTTCAGTCTAACTTTTACGGTAAGTTTTAGTTCCCACAGATGATCTGAATATTAATATAAAAACTTGATAAAAAACGAAAAATTTTTAAATTTGGCATATTAAGAGTCATCATCGTCACCAATGAATAGCCTGCGCGTTAAAATTTACGTGGTGTAGTGCCACGCCAATCCTCTCGAATATCCTTCCCTTCCTATCTCCCCCACAGATGTATCTCACTGAAAGATCTGTCACCATTTTGTCGTCAATTGAAATAAAAAAAAGGGGCTAGCACATGGCTAACCCCTTTATAACTATTAACTTTTGGATGAAGCCTGAGCTGTATCTTAGTTAATACGGTTAAGGCGCTCTTTGATACGAGCAGACTTACCGGTACGCTCACGCAGATAGTACAGTTTCGCTTGACGAACGGCACCACGACGTTTCACTGTCATGCTGTCTATTACTGGGGAGTGAGTTTGGAACACACGCTCAACACCTTCGCCGTTAGAAATTTTACGAACGGTAAACGCAGAATGCAGACCGCGGTTACGAATAGCGATAACCACGCCCTCGAATGCCTGCAGACGCTTTTTAGAACCTTCAACAACCCATACTTTTACTTCCACCGAATCACCCGGACGGAATGCAGGTACATTTTGCTTCATCTGCTCTTGTTCGATTTGCTTAATAATATTGCTCATAATAAGTCTCTTACCCTAGGTAAACTGATATATCAGGAAATCGGCACGTAGCACAATGTTCCTTTCATAGTTCTGTTGCTCAGGGCTTATGTTCCCGTTGGAACTCAGCCAGCAACACCATTTGCTCGTCAGTCAGAGCTAGGCTTTCCAGAAGTTCAGGTCTTCTAAGCCAGGTACGACCCAGCGACTGCTTTAAGCGCCAGCGACGAATCTCGGCATGATTGCCCGACAGTAATACTGCCGGAACCTCCATCCCTGCGAACACCTCAGGACGAGTGTAGTGTGGGCAATCCAGCAACCCATCAACAAAGGAATCTTCCTCCGCTGAAGCCTGATGACCCAGCACACCCGGAAGAAAGCGGGATACTGAATCTATCAGAGTCATTGCCGGCAGCTCACCACCGCTGAGAACGTAATCGCCAATTGACCATTCTTCATCAATTTCAGTTTTGATTACGCGCTCATCAACGCCTTCGTAGCGACCACACACCAGAATCATCTTCTGGTTAGCCGCCAGCTCGCAAACACCGGTTTGATCCAGTTTGCGCCCTTGAGGTGACAGATAAATCACCTTTACGCCTTCGCCTGCCGCTACTTTTGCTGCATGAATGGCTTCCTTTAGCGGTTGCGCCATCATCAACATTCCCGGGCCACCACCATATGGGCGGTCATCCACGGTACAATGCCGATCGCAAGTGAAATCACGAGGACTCCAACACCGCACGCTGAGTAAACCATTTTTTACTGCCCGGCCAGTTACCCCGTAATCGGTTATTGCGCGGAACATCTCGGGAAACAGGCTAATAACACCGATCCACATTGTTTTATTCCACTCGCTGTTGCCGTTTAATTCGGAGGTCAAAAACCAGGATCCCAGTCTACTTCAACACGTTGAGCAGTGAGATCGACTTTCTTAATAACCTGCCCATGAAGAAACGGGATCAACCGCTCCTTCATACCAAATGCATCTTTCAGCTTTGCCTTCACGACCATCACATCGTTAGAACCGGTCTCCATCATATCAATGATTTTGCCCAATTCGTAACCTGCGGTTGTTACTACCTGACAGCCCATAAGGTCTTTCCAGTAGTAATCATCTTCTTCCAGTGCCGGCAGTTGCCTGGAATCTACGATAATTTCACAATTGGTCAGTAAATTCGCGGCATCCCGATCGTCAACACCTTTAACTTTGATGATCAGGTATTGACTGTGGCGCTTCCAGTCTTCCAACTCTACATGCTGCCACTTACCGGCCTGCTGGATGAACCACGGCTGGTAATCAAAAATGCTTTCGCTATTCTCGGTGGATGAAAATACTCTAAGCCAACCACGAATGCCGTAAGTTGAACCCATTTTACCGAGAACAATCGGCTGTTCGGGAACCACTGGATTGAGTTGCTTGCTCATAAAACAACCACCACCGCGACAAATTAAGCTGCTTTTTTAGCGTCTTTGATCAGCGCAGATACGCGATCAGAAACTGTTGCACCCAGCTCAACCCAATGGTTGATACGATCCAGGTTCAAACGCAGAGCTTCAGCCTGACCAGATGCGATCGGGTTAAAAAAGCCTACACGTTCGATGAAACGGCCGTCACGAGCATTACGGCTGTCGGTCACTACTACTTGATAAAACGGACGCTTTTTAGCGCCGCCACGAGCCAAACGAATTGTTACCATAACATCCTCTTTAGTTAATAAAACAACTGGACCCCATCGGGGAACGGGGTCCAGTTGAATATAAAAAGCCCGAAAATTTTACTCATTTTGGCGCAAAAAGCAATGTAAAGCGTATATTCTTGCGCGCCAGTTTTAGAATGAGTACGATTCTCTTCGTCTACCGCCATTTTCAGCGGGAAATCTTTACCCATCACACGCCGGCTAACCCCTCCGTGTGAAATGATGTTTAGCGACCAGGGAAACCCGGTGGCATCATGCCTTTCATACCACGCATCATCTTGGCCAACCCACCATTTTTCATTTTCTTCATCATGCGCTGCATTTCGTCAAATTGCTTAAGTAAGCGGTTAACGTCTTGCACCTGCATGCCAGAACCGGTTGCGATACGGCGCTTACGCGAACCTTTGATGATTTCTGGTTTTGCACGTTCTTTCAGCGTCATCGAATTGATGATCGCTTCCATACGCACTGTAACCTTGTCGTCCATCTGTGATTTTACGTTTTCCGGCAACTGACCTGCACCAGGCATTTTACTTAACATGCTGGCCATACCGCCCATATTGTGCATCTGCTTTAGCTGATCAAGGAAGTCGTTAAGATCGAAACCATCACCTTTTTTCAGCTTGATCGCCAGTTTCTCCGCCTGTGCGCGGTCAACTTTGCTTTCGATATCTTCAATTAGCGACAGCACGTCGCCCATGCCCAGAATACGTGACGCAATTCGATCAGGATGGAACGGTTCCAGTGCGTCAGACTTTTCACCAACACCCAAAAATTTGATTGGCTTACCGGTAATATGGCGGATAGACAAAGCCGCACCACCACGCGCATCACCGTCAACCTTAGTCAGCACTACACCGGTCAGCGGCAGCGCTTCGTTGAATGCTTTAGCCGTATTGGCGGCATCCTGACCGGTCATGGCATCGACGACAAACAGGGTTTCAACCGGATTGATAGCGGCATGAATTTGTTTGATTTCGTCCATCATCGCTTCGTCAACGTGCAAACGACCTGCAGTATCGACAATCAGGACATCATAAAATTTAAGCCTTGCCTGTTGCAGGGCACAATTGACAATATCAATTGGTTTTTCCTGAACATCAGACGGGAAGCAATCAATTCCCACGCCCTCGGCCAGCGTTTCCAACTGCTTAATCGCCGCAGGGCGATACACGTCAGCAGAGACCACCAGCACTTTTTTCTTCTGCTTTTCTTTAAGGAATTTACCCAGTTTTGCCACACTGGTGGTTTTACCCGCACCTTGTAAGCCAGCCATTAACACTACTGCCGGCGGTTGGGCTGCCAGATTCAGCTCGTTATTGACCTCACCCATCGCGGCGATAAGTTCATTTTTAACAATTTTGACAAATTCCTGACCCGGCGTAAGACTTTTATTCACTTCATGCCCAACAGCACGCTCTTTTACCCGATTTATGAAATCACGCACTACCGGTAGAGCCACGTCAGCTTCCAACAACGCCATGCGCACTTCACGCAGGGTTTCTTTAATATTTTCTTCTGTCAGCCGACCACGGCCGCTGATATTGCGCAGTGTGCGCGACAATCGATCAGTTAGGTTCTCAAACATCGTCTCATACTCAACGTGGAAACAGGCCGCTTTGGCGACACAATGGGGGGATTATAACACGAAGCGTAAACAATCTCCGCCCTCAAGTCTGAGAACGGTTGGAGAGGAACGCGCCCAACGCTATACTGGCTATCTCATTCCCTTAGCCGATGCTTAATATACCGCTATGCTTGTGTTCTCCATTTTGGCTTTGATCGCTTATTCACTCAGTCTGGGGTTGATTATCCCAAGCCTGGTGCAGAAAAACAGGGCTTACCGGCAATTAGCGCTGATTTCTGCCATCGTGGCGCTGGCGTGCCATGCTATCGCTTTGGAGCATCAAATTTTTGATGTCGGCGGCGGACAACACCTGACTTTATTGAATATCGGTTCAATCGTTGGGCTTATGATCTGTACCATTATGACCATTGTCGCCTCACAGGATCGGGGCTGGTTCTTGCTGCCCATAGTTTATAGCTTCGCCATGATCAATTTGGCGCTGGCCACTCTGTTCCCCGGTGAATTCATTACTCATCTGGAAGCAAGCCCCGAGATATTTGTTCACATTGGGTTAGCACTTTTCGCCTATGCAACACTTATCATCGCCGCCCTCTACGCCTTACAACTCGCCTGGCTCGACTATCAGTTAAAAAATAAAAAACTGACATTCAATCCTGACATGCCACCATTAATGAGTATTGAGCGTAAGATGTTTCATATCACCCAGATTGGGGTGGTATTGCTAACGTTGACGCTATGTACCGGTTTGCTTTACATGGACAATATATTCAGTAAAGAAAACATCCATAAAGCGGTGTTATCGATCATGGCCTGGTTTGTCTATATTGTTTTATTATGGGGTCATTATCACGAGGGTTGGCGCGGGCGTAGCGTCATTTGGTTCAGTTTTGCTGGCGCATTTCTGCTTACGTTGGCTTATTTTGGTAGCCGCCTGGTTCAGGAACTCATGGTTAGTTAACGCATAATAATTAGTTAACCCTTTCCCAGCCATCTGCTCGTGTCCTTGTTGAGCTGGCGGACTCCTGACCACAACAAAGGAACACAGTGTTGGATCACGTATCAACTAGCACGCTGATCATCATTCTGGTTATTATGGTCGTGGTTTCGGCATATTTTTCCGCTTCCGAAACCGGTATGATGACGCTTAACCGTTATCGTTTACGTCATCTCTCAAAACAAGGTCATCGCGCCGCACGCCGGGTTGAAAAACTGCTACGTCGCCCCGACCGCCTGATTAGTCTGGTATTAATCGGTAATAATCTGGTGAACATACTGGCTTCGGCGCTAGCGACAATTATCGGTATCCGCTTATATGGCAACGCCGGTGTTGCTATCGCAACGGGGGTGCTGACGTTTGTGGTGTTAATTTTTGCTGAAGTGATGCCGAAAACAATTGCGGCTCTTTATCCTGAGCGTGTTGCCTTCCCCAGCAGTGTCTTACTGGC
>JBEGTQ010000025.1:0-6390 GCA_041179305.1 Pseudomonadota bacterium
CAGCCGGGTTCCGTTATTCGTTGCCGCCCGGTTGGTGTGTTGAAAATGACCGACGAAGCAGGCGAAGATGCCAAGCTGGTTGCCGTTCCACACAGTAAACTGTCCAAAGAATACGATCACATTAAAGATGTGAACGATCTGTCTGAATTACTGAAAGCACAGATCACACATTTCTTTGAGCATTACAAAGATCTGGAAACAGGCAAATGGGTGAAAGTTGACGGTTGGGCAGATGCCACCGCCGCTAAAGCCGAGATTGTGGCATCTTTCGAACGTGCGAAGAATAAGTAATTTTCCGCTTTTTGCATGTCAAAAGCAGCGCCTGAAAATGCTGTGAAAACAAAACGCAAAAACACCGCCCACTGAGCGGTGTTTTTATTTATCAGTACGTTATGTATGCTGATTACTACTGAATCTCACGACTTATCGCTTTCTTCATGGCGTTTTAGCCAGTCACCACTGTGAATACGCAATAATCCCTCTGTAGACAAACGATAAAGATAGATCCACGCACTGCCATAAGGCGTCTTAATCAACTCACGCCGATAATCCTTGGTGTTACTTTTTAGCTCATCTAACTCATTCATAATGGGAGCGTTAATTCGATAAACCTCACAATGCACAGTGCCGTTTCCGGGAATGACCGCCGGATAATGCCCTAAATGGTACATTTCGTAACCTTCTAACTCATACACGCCCAGCAACTGAGCATCCGTCATCCAATGACTATTACCTTGTTTGTGCCGTAAACTACCGTAGACAATTATTCGCATTATTAGAACTCAAACTGATAAAGCACATCTAATGCCTGATCAATACCAGACACCGCTTCCAGATACAATCTTGGCATCAACCTATAGCGTAATGTTAATGTCGCAAGCGAGTCGAATATACCCACCCCATATTTTACCTGTAGATCTTTCGTGACATAACCACTTACTACCACTTGTGAGCTGTCACCGACACCTTGGGTATCCAGCGCCAGATTACTGACACCAAAGGCCTCGCCGATTTTACCCACCAATTTGCCACTTTGCGCAACCCCTATGCCAACCAGCATTGACGTCATCAGGCCGCTGTCTGCACCCGAATTGTCCAGCCCCTGACCGCGCAGCAAGTATGATAACGTTTCCTGTTGTGACATTGCCGGATCTGAAAACACCTCCAACTTCGGTGAATCCACCATACCGGTAACGCGCACTCCGGCAGTGACACCGTTAGCGGTGGCATCCGGATTACGGATCGCTTCAATATTCAGCAGTGGTTGATCTGGCGGGCCGGAGAACAGTAATATCCCTTTCTTAACAATCAAGTCTTGGCCGTACGCACGGAAGCTACCGGACGGAATATTGATTTGCCCGTTCAGACCCAATCCGCGCTGATCCTGCACCATCTTCAAATCACCTTGTAAGCGGGCTTTTAGGCCAAAGGCATTCAAGCGCACATCATTACCAACATGAATAACCAAATTACTGCTAATCGCAATACGGTTAGTGCGAGGGCTGATCGGCTTCAGATCGTTATTAAGCATCACTTCATTTGGAGAAACACCTACTGCGCTTTCAGGCACTTCCTGCACGGTGATCCGCGCCCAAGGGATATCGACCGAACCATTAAGGCTAAACAGTTGTGGTGTCGCCTCAAAGACAATGTCTGGAGAAACATCAATGCGCACCATTGGCGGCACGGTGACCCGCAATTTGTTGCCTTTGGCGGCAATTCTGGCACGCCATGCATTGATGTCACGCCAATCAGCATCACCGGTTAAATTAAGCTGCCCTTGAGACGTGCGGATCAAACCATCCAGAGTCGAAGCCATACCATCGAAATTTATCGCCAGACGCCCTTCCGTGATATTGAATGGCATCAAGCTACCATCAAGATCGACGTTATCCAGTGCCAAACGGCCAAAGACCAACGGGCTTTTCGCATTGCCGCCTAAACGCAGATTGGCATTTAAGTTTCCGGCGGCTTTTTCGCCGTCACTCAGAATCGGGTTAATCATTGCCAGCGAAATATTATTGATAGCAATATTACCGGACAAATTGCGCTTGCTTTCCGGATCAGCAACCTGCACCTGACCGGAGAACTGCCCGTTATTGACCAGTTTAATCAGCCAATCCGCGCGAACCTGCCCGTTAGCCAGGCCGCCGTTCAGATTCAGTGTTTCAAAGGCAATAGGTAACGTGTTGCCCTGCACCACTTGCTGCACTTTGACACCATTACCGTTCAGTGATACCCGTACATCCGGCAAGCTACCATCCGCCGCCCAACTGGCATCTGCACGCCCGCTGACTACGCCGCTCATGGTGGTATCTGCGCCAAGGAACGGCTTAATCACCGCTAAATCAAAGCGATTGAGCATCACACTCGCCTGCCCACTCGGGCCGATTTCGATTGCGCGTGGCACACAAAGTTCTGCATTTGGGTTGAGCCAGCAATGTGGGCTAATCGTTATCCGCTGTGCTACTTCCTGATAATCCAACGCGATGGCACGACTTAAACGCCATTGACCGACCGGTGTATCGAATCGAGTATTATTCAGATTACCGCGCCAACGCTGTTGCTGCCGGTCGAAACTGCCGTCCAGTGCGAGTTGGCCAGAAACCGGTTCACCCTGTATAGTTAGCCGTAATTGATGCTGCTTCTCACTGCCCCGGGCATCCAACGTCAGCAAACTTACCCCCCAATCCGCTTGCTTGAGTTGCTCGACCCGAACGGCTAACTGACCCTGAATTTGATCGGTTGAACGCACATCGCCATCGATCTTAACCCGATTAATGGTCAGTTCCTGCCATTGCAGGCGATTCGCCGTAAGGGAAGCCAGCAGTTGCGGTGCTTTCAGGTTGCCACGTAATTTCAGTGCCCCGCTCACTACCCCGCCCAATCCCGGCAACGCTCCATCAAGCTGAGGTGCATCAACATTGGCATCTAACTGCCAGTTGTCGTTAAGATCACCTTTTACATCCAGCTTGTTACGGCCCAATGCCAGATTGATAGCAGGAATATGCCATTGACCAGCAGCATTTCCGGTAAATGAACCACGCGCCGTTACACGATTCTGTTTCACATTACCATCTAGCATCAGTTCCGGCACCTGTAACTGCCAACTGCCACCGTTGATACTGCCGCGAGTGATAATCTTGCCGTCCAGTTTGGCAGGCCATTCCGGCCACTGCCTGGCGGTATTAATACCCGACAGAGTCAATACCGAGTTCCAACTGATCGCCTTGCTCCAATCCACCACACCGGTCAGATCAGTATGGCCTTGTAATGCCGCCAGACGTAAGCGTGTCAGATTGAATTGCTCAACATTCCCTTTCCCGTCCAGGGTGAACAGTGCTGGCGGCAGATCTGTGCCGTTGAAGTCAGAACGAATTGAGAGCGCGTAATCTGTCACCTGCCCGTTGAGGCGTATTCTGAGATTATTGATTTGGTATTGAGATTCACCGGCCAGCGGCCAGCGCAATTGTTTGCTTTGCAAGGTTAAAGCCAGTGGTAACCCCGCTTGCACCAGAGAGGTTTCCGCATCCAGTTGGGCACTTACCGGCCCTGAGAGGTTCAGCGCGATCTTTAGTTGATGCCGCAGCTCACCACCGACCGTCAGTTTGACCTTTTCGCCTTTCAGGGGGTCGATGTTTAAAGTACTGTTGACCACCAGATCAAGTGGCCACTTATCGGCCAGCGTCGCCTCACCATGCGCTGATAACCCGCCCTGTGGCGATTTAATATTCAGCGTATCCAGTACCACCCGATCTTCCTGTGTACTGGCTTGCAGTAACAAGTGGGTAATGACGAGATCAGTATCACCGGTTAACCTGAGTTGCTGCCCTGAGAGCGATTTAATTTGCAAATCCAGTGGTAAACGGAAGCCCGGTAACGGTGGCAACAGCGGTTCAGCGAATAGCGCTTTTAAGGTTTCGCCCAGCGAGATTTCCGGTTCTGCCGCTTGTTGCTCAACCTTTTGTTTAGCTGCGATTGCCGTTTCGACCGCAGTCTTAGCTGAATTTGGAACAATGGCAGGCACCGTTTTCGGTAATGCTATCAGTAACCCACTGATTTTAGTTGGCATCAGGTCTAGCGCCCGCTGTTGCCAGTGCGCGCCTGAACGGAATTCATCCCACGAAATAGCGGTGTCATCAATAGTGATTTTGACATTATTCAGCAAGAGCAAGCGTAAGGTCATGGGATACGGAGTGCTTAACTCCCCCATAGGCTCAGTGCTGGCTGGCGCTTCTGCCGCTGGCGGCATGGCTTTGGTGTCCACTACCACATCGACATCTTGCGCGGTCAACGCATTAACACATAACTCACTGCGCGTCAGGCAAGAAAGCTGCAACGACAGATGAAATTGCCCCATTTTAACGGTGACACCCGGTATGTGATACTGAATGCCTTTAAGCGTCAGGTCACGCCAACCACCACTGACACTGGCTACGTTCAAACCGGGAACCCAACGGGTGGCGCTGTTAATCAAAAAATGCAAACCACTGGTGGTACCAAGCAGACCCGCCAAAGCCCCCACCAACAGCAGGATAATGAGCAGAAATGCGATACTGAGTTTTTTTACCCATCTCATAATTCAGGCCCCAAACCGATATAATATTGGATGCCACGCGTTTCGTTATCACCAATGGGTTTCGCGATATCCAGTTTGATCGGGCCAACTGGCGAAGCCCAACGTATTCCAATCCCAACACCGGTTTTGAAATCACTCTTGTGAATATCATTAACCGCTTCACCCGAATCGACGAATACCGCCCCCCACCAGCGGCCGGTGACATTATATTGATACTCCAGCGTACCGGTTGCCAGCCTGGAGGCACCGGTCAGTTTACCCTCACTGTCGCGCGGTGAAATATTACGGAATTTATAGCCCCGAATACTGCGGTCCCCCCCGGCGAAGAAACGCAGTGACGGTGGTACCCGGTTGAAATCATTGGTTTCTATCCAGCCGAGGTTGCCTCGCACCACAAAGCGATTTTTCTCACCGAGAGTACGAATCCACACGTTTTGCGCCTGAAATATGCCGAAATCCACGTCAGATCCCCATACGGTATCAGACCAATCAATGGAATAATTTTGACTATCACCCCAAACCGGCATTGTGCCGCCACGTTGACGGGTTCGGCTAATGTTTACCCCCGGGTATAACAGCATGGTGGTATCGGTTACGCTGCCTTGGGTAAAGTGATCGAGGCTCCAGCGCAAATTGACGGAGCGCTTCCAGCCACTGGAAAGATCCCAGAACCGGGCAACATTCAACGTGGTAGTATCCGATTTGGTATCATTCAGGTCGGTACGTTTAAACCCGCCCTGTAACAGATAATAGTGTTCAAGCGGGTTTTTCAGCAAAGGAACACGGTAGCTGAAATCCAGGGTCTGCTCAGGAACGGAAAGGGTCGTACTGGTGGTCAGGCTGTGCCCGTAAGAGTTCATCCAGGGATTACGCCAACTGGCCTTTAGCCGTGGCCCGACATCCGTAGCGTACCCCCCGCCCAGTTCGACAGTATTTTCTGTGCGTGGGGTGACTACTGCATCCAGTGGCAGTATTTTAGTCTTTTTCGCATCGCGAAAATCGGGCGAAACCACCACGGAGTTAAACCAGTTGGTGGTAGACAAGCGGCGATTTAGCTCAGCTAACTCATCTGAGGTGTACAGATCGCCCTCATGAAATGGCACTAAATTTTGCAGAAAATCTTCACGGATCTGCGCTCCCTGAAAATTCACTTTGCCGAAACGGTATCGTTCACCGCTGTCAAAATCGATATCCCAGTAAGCCTTGCGCAACTCTGCAGCGACACCTAACTGACTTTTAATCATATTGGCGTCGAAGTAACCACGACGTAATGCCAGGTTGGTCAGCGAACGGGTGAAATTATCAAAATCGCCATGATTGAGGATGGAGCCTATCTTTGGGTTATCGCGGCGTACCAGCGCCAGATAGTCAGGATCGGTCTTCGCCCCGCCTTGTAAGACAACATCTACCCCCGCTATCAATACCGGTTCGCCGGGAACAACGTTAGCAATGAGCACGGAACGAGCCGGAGCCGGGCGCTCCTGCAAATCAAAGGTAATGGTCGGGTCATAATAACCTAAAGCACGCAGCCCCTGGCGGATAGCTTCATCCACCCGCGCACGGAAACGGCCATCAGCCGTCACTTCATCAGTACCTATGGTTGATAAACGCGCCCTAACGTTTCTCTCTAAATCCCCGCGAAGACCTTCAACCTGCAACCGTACATTGGCGGCGTAGGCGATAGGCGTGGCGAGCAAGACACACACAAAACACAGCATAGGGTATCGTGGCACGCGTACTCCTAATTAGTTTTATCCCCGTCATTTCAGGTTGCAGGTGTGTTGGCTGCTCTCACTTGCCGCCCTCCTGCA
>JBEGTQ010000026.1:0-24559 GCA_041179305.1 Pseudomonadota bacterium
TTTTTTGGCTATATTGATAAGCAAAATTGATAATTGAAATCAATGTTGACAGCAGTGCAGGAATAAAAACAAACCACCCTGCAATCCTTTTGATAACCGCAACGCGTCCAGCCTGTTGATAGGTCATGATTTTTCCTTGTAAATACCACAATATATGACGTTAGTTTACCTGCTACATCAGATCGTTGCGCAATATTTTTACAGCCATGCTCACGGTGAATTCACACTCAAGCCTATTGACTTGATCTTTGTAAAATACGGGATGTTTAGCGGGTTTAAGCTACTGCAGTTAAATTATGCTCATATCCGTATTATTGGGGGGAAAAATGGACTGCCGATCGCCCTTTCACCTTTTTTCAAGAGTGTGCCTACTCATACCAACACATATTCATTTATTTTTTTCACTCTCACCATGAACGCCTGTGCACAGGGTTTACTGCGCAATGCCTAACATTTAAATTTTGAATAATTACGTTGCATTTATCACTATAATCCAAACAAAAATAAGACAGTTAGTTACAGCGTAACGGCTATTCACGCCCGGAAAAATCTCATATACTGGATAAATCAACAGCCACAAACTCGGAATACAAGTATGACAGGAGAAGGACACCTTATTTTTTCTGTCGCCTGCATTATTTTTGCCAAAAAAGTCGGTCTCACTCCGGAATTGGCACATGGCGATTGGTGGCACATTATACCGGGAGCCCTGTTAACCTCCCTGCTGCCAGATATTGACCACCCAAAGTCAATCCTTGGCCAGCGGTTAAGGTGGATTTCAACGCCTATTGCCCGCATATTTGGTCATCGCGGCTTTACCCACAGCCTACTGGCCTTGATCGGCGGTATTGCACTTTTTCAAATGGATATCTCGCGCTACTGGATTATTCCCGCAGATGTACTTCATGCGATGATTATTGGATATTTTAGTCATCTTCTGGCAGATATGATCACCCCTGCCGGTATCCCTCTACTGTGGCCATGTCGCTGGCGTTTTTGTATTCCGCTGTTACGTTCACAAAAAGGCAATCAATTAGAACGCGTTTTATGTGTCTCACTTGTTTGTTTTTCCATCTATTGGCAAACCGACACCACCATCCCGCTGCTATCTTATATGGAGCAATTGAAAAATTTTCGATTTTGATCACATTTTTTTTGTACAAACAATCGCAAATTTGAATGCCCCATAAACAAACATTATTAAATTTTATATAGCATTCTTTTTAGGTATAAGTACGCCTGCTAATGAGCTGCTACCATAGTCAGCCAAGTACGCCAATGTGCTTGTTTATATAATATATATACTCAAAGTCATTGAAGTTGCAGGTAGGCAATAAGCGGATGACCAATTGGAAACCAATCTAAACAGCATTCATGCCAGCCACGGGGTAAACATCAGCAATGAGATTCATTGATTCTGATAACTTACTCAGGTAAGTGATTCGGGTGGAAAATCTGCCGGCAGCGGCCTCACAGAGGCGAGGCTCACTGATGGGCTGAGTCGTGAACATTGCCGACACACCGTCATCTTGAAGGATGGCCGGTATAAATAGAATACGCAACCAGTATTCGACATCATAATTTGGAGATTTTGGCATGAACTTACCGCTGGTCATTAACGTGCTGGTATTTGTGGCATTACTGTTGCTATTGGCACAAACTCGTCATAAACAATGGAGTTTGGCTAAAAAGGTATTGGTTGGTTTAGTGTTGGGGGTGCTGTTCGGTTTAGCGCTACAATGGGTCTACGGTGTAAATGACACGATTCTAAAAGAATCCATTACCTGGTTTAATATCGTTGGTAACGGTTATGTACAACTATTGCAGATGATTGTTATGCCATTGGTTTTTGTCTCCATTTTGAGTGCTGTTGCCAGATTGCATAATGCCTCTTCTCTGGGGAAAATTAGCATATTGACCATGGGTACCCTGCTTTTCACCACCATGATTGCTGCATTAGTGGGTGTGCTGGTAACAAGTTTGTTTGGCCTGACAGCTGGCGGTTTAGTGCAAGGAGCACAAGAGACGGCACGTCTGAGTGCGATTGAGAGCAATTATCTGAGTAAAGTAAGCGATCTGTCTGTCCCTCAACTGATTTTATCCTTTATTCCCAAAAATCCGTTTGCTGATTTGACCGGTGCCAGCCCTACGTCAATCATCAGCGTGGTTATTTTTGCTACCTTCCTCGGTATTGCGTCGTTGCAGTTACTGAAGGATGACCCGGAGAAAGGCCAACGCGTGCTTGTCGCCATTGATACGCTGCAATCTTGGGTGATGAAACTGGTGCGCCTGGTGATGAAACTGACCCCATATGGTGTATTGGCATTGATGACCAAAGTGGTAGCTGGTTCTAACATTCAGGAAATCATTAAGCTGGGTAGTTTTGTCGTAGCTTCATACCTCGGTCTGGCGATTATGTTTGTCGTTCATGCCATGTTGCTCTCTTTCACCGGTATCAACCCACTGAAATTCTTTCGCAAGGTTTGGCCAGTATTGACATTCGCATTTACCAGCCGTTCCAGTGTTGCCAGTATCCCATTGAACGTGGAAGCGCAAACCCGCCGTTTAGGGGTGCCTGAGTCAATCGCCAGCTTCTCAGCTTCTTTTGGTGCCACCATCGGCCAGAATGGTTGTGCTGGCCTGTATCCGGCAATGTTAGCCGTTATGGTGGCCCCAACAGTTGGCATTAACCCGCTCGATCCAATATGGATTGCCACGCTGGTAGGGATTGTTACCATTAGCTCTGCCGGTGTCGCCGGTGTCGGTGGTGGTGCAACCTTCGCTGCGTTGATTGTATTGCCTGCATTAGGCTTGCCAGTCACACTGGTCGCGTTGCTGATATCTGTTGAACCACTGATTGATATGGGCCGTACCGCTTTGAATGTCAACGGCTCAATGACCGCCGGTACCATTACCAGTCAATTGATGAAACAAACAGATAAAGAGATTATGAACAGCGAAGATGATGGCGATCTTGCCCATCAGTAAAAGTGAATAGATATTACCCTAATCTTTTGTTTGGTATTGATAAAAGCCAGTTCATTGTGAACTGGCTTTCGACTAATGATGTGAGTATCACATTAGCATTCCATTATGCCCGCCATCTTTCAAGATGCAGGTGTGTTGGCGGCGCTCACTACTCAGTCCATATCCCGAACCTCGCCTCTGCAGGCAGCTTCAAATCTGTTGAGTATAAACTCAGAGAAATGGGCGTTGCAGCCAACACACCAACGGCATCAAGTACGAAGTGGACGATATTTTTCTACCAGAGCTAAAGCAATAGCCTCTGTTTCTACATCAGGCACGCCACTGAAATCCGATGTTCTAAAATGCATTTGGAACGCTTTGATAACCTGGCGCGTTTCATCGTCCAATTCGCCACTTTGAGAAATTTGGTAGCCATAACGAGCCAGTGCTTGCTGAATAACCTCAACGGAAGCCATATCATGTTTATTGCGACCAGCAATATACTTAGCTACTGTTGCATCGTCTGGCCAGGCGCCGACACCATTTGCTGCCAGGCGTTGCCACGGAAATAGTATGCCTGGATCCGATTTTCTCATTGGCGCAATATCACTGTGGGCAACCACGGCAGTCGGTTCAATATCATAACGCTGGATAATGTCCTTGCTGAGCCGCTCAATCAATTCAATCTGTGATTCGTTATAGGGATAC
The DNA here is from genome assembly GCA_041179305.1 of Pseudomonadota bacterium. GTDB lineage: Bacteria > Pseudomonadota > Gammaproteobacteria > Enterobacterales > Enterobacteriaceae > Yersinia. Next base: position 3,676 of record JBEGTQ010000026.1, read on the forward strand.
CACTCTCTTCTCAACATGTCCTCAGTGAAGCCCTTATTGACGATTTCTATGCCTATTGAGGTATCATTGAGACTGCTACGCCCTTGCCAGTTACTCACACCCGCATGCCAGGCGCGCTGTTCCTCTGGAACCAATTGCAATACAACAGGCTTGCCACCCACATTGGCAGGATGTGTGGTTACCAGATAATGAGCGCTAACATCGCCCTGAGTCAGTAATTTTAGTGATTCTGCATCATCGGTTGCCGTGTAATGGAGCACCAAAAAACGCACCCGTTCATTTTTGCCAACGGAAGGATGGCTGGTATCAATTTTATACTCACCACGATCAATCAATTTATTCGTGCCATTGTTGCCTGAGCTGCTACACCCCGCCAACAGCAGTAATAGTCCCGAACCTAATAACGCCCTCATATTTGGTAGCGTTCTCATTATTTATCTCCATATAATATTATTAAAAAACAGTTGTAATTACTCTCTAAAACCAAACGAATTGTCAACAATATATTTAAATAATTTTCAGTAAGATCAAATAATACCTGACACCTACAGTCATTCAGAACATTTGATTATTGGTATCTACTCGTCATCTTTCAAGATGCCAGGAGGCCGTTACAAGCCGTGTTGAAATCTGCTCCCGACAGATTTGTCAGCTTCCTGTATTTTGAAATCTATTGGGTATAAATGCAGTATTAAGGTGATATCGGGGTGATACAACCGCGATCACCTTGTCGTGATTACTTAAGTAAGCGGGCTTTGCAGTTTTTCCCTTTGATTTTAACGTGTTGCAATTGCTGTAAGGCACCTTTAGCGCTGGCTTTGCGAATAGCAACATAAGCGTGAACCGCGAACATATCGATTTTACCCACGTCAGCAGCAGCCAGGCCTGCATCACCGGTTAATGCGCCCAGAATATCACCGGGGCGAATTTTGGCTTTACGTCCACCGTCGATACACAGCGTCACCATTTCCGGTTCCAGTATAGTGTTGATGCCACGGTTCACCTGCCCGGCAGGAACCCACTTCAGTTTAATTTGCAGATAATCTTCAATGGCATGGGCGCGGGTCATCTCTTGTGGCGTACACAAGCTGACGGCCAGACCGCTCATTCCTGCCCGACCGGTACGACCAATACGGTGCACATGCACTTCAGGATCGAACGCCAGCTCAAAGTTAACCACCAGTGCCAGATCCTTGATATCCAGACCACGAGCGGCAACATCGGTTGCAACCAACACCCGGCAACTGCGGTTAGCAAAACGCACCAGTACTTGATCGCGATCGCGTTGCTCCAGATCGCCGTGTAAGGCCAGCACACTGATACCACAGGATTCCAAAGCCTGATAAACACTCTGGCAATCTTTTTTGGTGTTACAGAACACCACGCAAGAACCAGGTTGATAATGACTGAGCACTGAAATCAGCAGCGGTAAGCGTTTTTCTCGCGTCGTTTCAAAAAATACCTGCTCAATTGCTGGCTCTTCATCGCCATCATCTATTTCAACATTTAGCGGCTTACGTTGCACTCTGGCACTGATCAGCTCAATCCCTGCGGGATAGGTGGCAGAAAACAGTAAAGTTTGACGCTGCACCGGAGTATAAGCAATCACATCATCAATGGCATCGGTAAACCCCATATCCAACATGCGATCAGCTTCATCCAGAACCAGAATTTTCAGGTCATCCAGTACGAGCGTTTTTTTGCGCAGATGCTCCTGAATTCGCCCCGGCGTGCCGACGACAATATGCGGCGCATGAACCAGTGAATCCAGTTGATGCCCCATTGGCTGACCACCGCACAGGGTCAGGATTTTAATGTTTTGGGCAAAGCGAGCTAAGCGACGCAACTCTTTACTGATCTGGTCAGCCAGCTCGCGGGTTGGGCATAGAATCAGCGCTTGGGTAACAAATTCCCCTACCGCGATCTTGTCCAACAACCCGATACCGAATGCGGCAGTTTTGCCGCTGCCGGTTTTGGCTTTCGCCCGGCAATCCTGCCCATTGAGGATTGCCGGTAATACTGCGGCCTGTACCGGTGTCATCTCGGTATAACCAAGTTCATTAAGATTGGACAACTGCTCAGCAGGCAGTGTCAGGGAAGAAAAAGACGTTGTGCTCACGGCGGTAGCTCTTATAACGGGATGGAATGGCAGCGATGGCCTGGAGGCAAGCGCAAAATTTGCCGAGATAATACCAGAGATAGGCTCAATGCCAGAATAAAATCGCCTAAAAACAGGCCAAATACGCGATACGTTGCGCAAATATCCCAGATGAGTCTCTATTGCCGGCCAGAAACGCAACCGTTTTGGTTGCTATTTTACCGCATACCATTTCCGGTAATATTCATCGCAAGTCTGATTAATGCACCATTAGCGGCGGGTTTAAGCGGGAGGCAACAGCGTGAGGCGCTAACCCTCGTAAGGATCCTCGATTTCATCCGCATCTTGCTCATTATCACGACGATAATCCGACTCAGCGTGCTCATCAAAATCATCGTCGTCAAAAATGGCCATTGCTTGTGGATCGTCCTGGTGCCGCTCACGAATTTCCGCTGCCACCAATGCAATCGCTTCGCCACTGCTCATCCCTTCCGACATGAATTTATGAATTCGTTCAACTGCTTCTTGCTGTTCCTGGTGGGAAAGTGAAGGCATACCCGCTAGCATCAATTTATCTCCTGCATATCATTCATTAAGTATACCCTTAATACCTACAGTTTCAGGGGGTTAGCATGACGGTTATATTCAAATCGGTTTCTAATTTGTGATTCGCTTACTGTTTACCTGTAATTTCAATGAGTTTGGGTAGATACCTGTTGATTTTTGTCTGGGCTGTACGGCTACTACTAAACTATCTGGCTCAATGAATTAAGTAAATTATGTTAATCTACTGGATAATTTTGCTGTGAGCGCGCGATTATGCCACTGGACAGCCGTTTCTCTAAATTTAATCATCGAAAGAAAAGAACAGTGACCCATGAGTGATAAATCCCTGACCTTCAAATCCTTGCCTTATAAGCCCGACGCTCTGCTCCAGCAATTTGCCCCACTTTCTGGTCAAGCCTGGGCAATGCTGCTGCATTCCGGTTTTGCTGAACACACTCACAACCGTTTTGATATTTTGGTCGCCGATCCACAGGTGACTCTCACAACTCACGGGCAAAAAACGCAAATTATCAGCACGCAGGGGTCGGAATACTCCGTTGCGGATCCTTTTTCTTTATTACAGCAACAACTGAATAACTTTTTGCCCCTTATATCGCCACACCCTGATCTGCCGTTTCTGGGCGGCGCCTTGGGGGTATTTGGTTATGATTTGGCGCGGCGAGTAGAAAAGTTGCCTGAGTCGGCTATTCAGGATGTCGCGTTGCCAGATATGGCTATCGGCTTGTATGACTGGGCGCTGATTGCTGACCACCAGTTGCACAAGCTAACATTGATTTGCCAGGGCGATATAGAGCAGCGTTGGCAGTGGCTACAGCAGCAAAAATCCCCTGAAATTACGACGCCATTCAAACTGACCAGCCAGTGGCAGGCGAATATGTCGCGGGAACAATATGGTGAGAAATTTCGCCAGATTCAGGAATATCTGCACAGCGGTGACTGTTATCAAATTAATCTCACACAGAGATTCAGTGCTGAATATCAGGGAGATGAATGGCAAGCATTTTTGTCCCTGAACCACAGCAACCGAGCGCCCTTTTCAGCCTTTATCCGCTTGCCGCATAACGCGATTTTGAGTGTCTCGCCGGAGCGTTTTTTGTGGTTAAAAAATAATCACATTCAGACCCGCCCCATTAAGGGCACCCTGCCTCGCGTGCAAAATCCTGAACAGGATCGCTTGCACGCTGAACGTTTGGCGCATTCAGCCAAAGATCGGGCAGAAAATTTGATGATTGTCGATCTGTTACGTAATGACATTGGCCGCGTCGCACAACCGGGCAGTGTGCAGGTACCTGAGCTGTTTGTGGTTGAGTCTTTCCCGGCGGTGCACCATTTGGTTAGCACCATTACCGCTATACTCCCTACAGATTGTCCGGCTACCGCCTTATTGCGCGCCTGTTTCCCTGGTGGATCGATTACCGGTGCGCCCAAAATCCGCGCCATGGAGATCATTGAGCAACTTGAGCCACATCGGCGCAATGCCTATTGCGGTAACATTGGCTATATGAGTTGCTGCGGCACGATGGATACCAATATTACTATTCGTACCTTATTGACGGAAAAAGGTAAAATATATTGCTCTGCTGGCGGGGGAATAGTAGCAGATAGTCAAGAACAGGCTGAATATCAGGAAACCTTCGATAAAGTTGCCCGTATCTTGCCGCAGTTGGGGAATCAATCATTTTGTGAGTAACTTGTTTGTGAATAATGGAACTACGGGGCATACCCTGTCGAAATTTATTAGCCGTTTTCAGCTACAACTGCCACAACCAGGCAGTTTAACGGCTAACAGCCGCCATGCAGCGGTACTGATCCCGATTATTTGCCGCCCAGAACCTACCCTGCTGTTAACGCGGCGTTCAGTGAACCTGCGTAAACATGCCGGTCAGGTTGCTTTCCCCGGTGGCAAAGCCGATCTCGAAGACCGCTCACTGATTGATACCGCGCTGCGCGAAGCCGAAGAAGAAGTCGCTATCCCAGTATCTGCCGTCCATGTCCTGGGGCAACTGGCACCACTGGATAGCATCAGCGGCTATCAGGTGACACCCATCGTAGGGTTAGTCCCCGCTAATATTGCTTTTCATGGTAATGAAGAAGAGGTCGCCGGGCTGTTTGAAATACCCTTACACGAGGCACTCAGCCTCTCTCGCTACTATGCGCTGGATATTCATCGTAGCGGAATCAATCACCGGATCTATCTTTCCTGGTATGAAAGCCAATTTATCTGGGGTCTGACTGCGGCTATTATCCGCAGTCTGGCGCAACAGGTCAGTATTTGACTGACGCTGTGTTCTATTTACGGGAGGTTATCAGTGATAGCCGTCACATGGTGGTAGCTAAAAAAACGCAATAACCGCGTAAAGCGATCTCTATCACTTCATCACATCGATTTTTACCCTACTTTCCCTCCAGCTCTATTTTAAAAAAACTGTAAATTCCCCTGCCAGCGTTATGAAATATCTGTAAAATGGCATTCATCGCCATAAACCACTAACCAGAAAGATGGCGGGTATATCTGACTAACTACATAAAAAATTTATAAAATACGGATGGTTTATACCTCATAGATGGGAAGCAACATGTGACTATTGCGGCATCAAATTCGCTGTCGCCAACACCAGTAAAACCCAAATTAACAGAAGTCTGTGATAGCATTGCTTCATAATTATGCAAAGTAGCCTGCGGCCACTCACAGAACTTTATATACTTAATACGGATGTTCTCGCCTCCGGCACGTCTGGGGTGAGAATGCCAAAATGCTTTGTTGAGGAGCTTTAGCGTGATTAGCGTTTTTGACATGTTCAAGATTGGCATCGGGCCGTCCAGTTCTCATACCGTCGGGCCAATGAAAGCCGGTAAGCAATTCTCTGATTTACTGATATCTCAAGGGCTGATGCCTTCTGTTACACGTGTGGCCGTTGATGTATACGGCTCACTGTCGTTAACCGGGAAAGGTCACCACACCGATATCGCCATTATTATGGGGTTGGCGGGGAACATGCCTGATACCGTTGATATTGACAGTATTCCGGCATTTATCCGTGATGTCGAATTACTGCAAAAACTGATGCTTTCCAATGGGTTGCATGAGGTTGACTTCCCTCGTGAAGGCGGAATGGTGTTCCGCAGCGATAATCTGCCATTACATGAAAATGGCATGCAGATCCACGCCTTTGCGGGCGATGAAAAAGTGTTCAGCAAAACCTACTACTCAATCGGTGGTGGTTTTATCGTCGATGAAGAACATTTTGGCAAAGCTGCCGTCAATGAAGTTAGCGTGCCCTATCCGTTTAATTCTGCTGAAGAAATTCTGGCTAATTGCGAACAAACCGGGATGTCTGTTTCCGGTATGGTGATGCAAAACGAGCTGGCGATGCACAGTAAAGAAGAGATTGAGTCCTATTTCACGGCGATCTGGCAAACTATGCGGGCGTGTATTGATCGCGGCCTGAATACTGAGGGGGTACTGCCGGGGCCATTACGGGTGCCGCGCCGTGCATCAGCATTGCGCCGCCTGCTCGTCTCTTCGGATAAACTGTCCAGTGACCCAATGAATGTTATTGACTGGATCAATATGTTCGCACTGGCGGTTAACGAAGAAAATGCCGCAGGTGGCCGTGTGGTCACCGCGCCTACCAACGGTGCCTGCGGTATCGTTCCAGCAGTGCTGGCTTATTACGATCACTTTATCGAACCCGTTACCCCTGAAATCTTTATCCGTTACTTCCTGTCATCTGGTGCTATCGGTATTTTGTATAAGATGAATGCATCTATTTCTGGTGCAGAAGTAGGCTGTCAGGGTGAGGTGGGTGTGGCATGTTCAATGGCTGCTGCAGGCCTGGCTGAGTTACTGGGTGCCAGCCCGGTTCAAGTCTGTATCGCGGCTGAAATCGGCATGGAACACAACCTGGGTCTGACCTGTGACCCGGTTGCTGGTCAGGTGCAAGTGCCTTGTATTGAACGTAATGCGATTGCCTCCGTGAAGGCGATCAACTCTGCGCGTATGGCCATGCGCCGTGCCAGCGAGCCGTGTGTCTCTCTTGATAAAGTTATCGAAACCATGTTTGAGACCGGTAAAGATATGAATGCTAAGTACCGCGAAACGTCCCGTGGCGGTTTGGCCATTAAAGTTCAGTGTAATTAAAAGTACAATGTAATTAATTTCTTTCCGTGAAAGATAGCGTGATCACTAAGGGGAGCCAAGGCTCCCCTTCAGGTTGCTGACAAACCTCAATAACTCGATCTTGCAGGGTGAAGGCAGGCAGAAGAGTAAAGCGTCCGCGCCAGGTATGGCGCGGCTCGAGCCTACAAGGATGTATTTACGGCGTCTTTTCGATCTGCCTGTTTTCACCGCTGTGGACACTTTGTCATTAACCTCAAGGGGAGCCTTGGCTCCCCTTTTGCTTATCTGGCGGTGAGCATCTTGCTTTTTACTCTTCCTGCCCGTTATCCAGCTTGGTAATTCGCACCAGTTCAATACGGTAATCCGATACACCTACAATCTCAACACGCAGATTATGCAGCTCTATCACATCACCCGCCGTTGGCATATGCCCTGAATGAGAAAGCAGCATACCGGCGAGCGAGGCATAATCTGCCGTCGGGCTTACCAGCTCCTGACAATCCAGCGCTTGTTCCAGCGAGTGCAAGTCTGCCCCGCCCTTCACCAGCCAGCCATCACCGTCAACAATGATATCCGGTGTTTCATCTTCGTCAGGGAATTCACCCGCGATCGCTTCCAGTACGTCCAGTGGTGTAACCAACCCCTGCACCACACCAAATTCATCATTAACGATCACTAAGCGCCCTTTGGCTTTGCGCAGTACACTCAACAGATTAATCACATCCATTGTATCCGGTACCACAATAGGCGGTGTTGCCGCAGCAAACTCACAGATAGAATCACCACGCTCAATGGCAACCAGCAGATCTTTAGCTCGCACCACGCCAATGACCTGGTCTAATGAATCCCGGCAAACCGGGAACAAACTGTGCGGGGTGTCTAATAGTTGCTCATGTATCTCAGCTTGACAACGATTGCAATCCACCCAGGAAATCTCAGTACGCGGCGTCATCACACTGCGCATTGAGCGAGAGGCCAGCGTCAGTACGCCGCTTATCATATAGCGTTCTTCTGCTGCAAACGCCGCTGCTGGCATCATTTGCTGCGAGTCGCTGTGTTGTGGTTCTTGCTGTTGACGGCCTCCCATCAGACGAATGATGGCCTCCGCCGTGCGTTGACGCCTTGGCAAACGAGACTCATGCTTAATAAAATTCTGCCGCGCAATTTGATTGAACAACTCGATCACGATGGAGAAGCCGATCGCCGCATACAGGTAACCTTTCGGAATATGAAAGCCGAAACCTTCGGCAATCAGACTCAGGCCGATCATCAACAGAAAACTCAAACACAGCACTACCACTGTCTGATGCGCGTTAACGAACCGGGTCAGCGTTTTCGATGCCAGTAACATCACGCCCATGGCAATCACAACCGCCGTCATCATGATCGCTAAATCATTAACCATTCCCACGGCAGTGATGACGGCATCCAGCGAGAAAACTGCATCCAACACCACTATCTGCGCAACAACCGCCCAAAAACTGGCGTAACCCCGATTCGTACTGTCGTCATGTTTATTGCCTTCCAGCCTTTCATGCAACTCTGTGGTGGCTTTAAATAGCAAAAACAGCCCCCCCATTAACAGAATCAAATCCCGTCCAGAGAAACTAAAACTGCCGACACTGAACAACGGTGTCGTCAGCGTTACCATCCAGGAGATGACCGACAGCAGCCCCAGACGCATGATCAGCGCAAGAGACAAACCGATAATTCTGGCTTTATCTCTTTGTTTAGGCGGCAGTTTATCGGCCAGTATGGCGATAAAAACCAGGTTATCAATACCCAGAACAATTTCCAGTACCACCAACGTAAGCAATCCTGCCCAGATCGACGGGTCCATTAGAAATTCCATGTCAGACTCCGAAAATAAGAACACGATTTAGATGATGAGCAGCCTGCAACCGGCGCAGCAAAACGCCACAGTAAGGTTGTCAGAGTAAGTACGCAGAAAGGCCAGGTGAAATTATACGCAGCAAGCGTGTGTGATTTGATAATCCGATCTAAGCTCGCTGGCGGGGTATTAACGCCAGGTAAACAGTAACTTCGGTGACAGTCCATAGGGAGAGCTGAGGCCCTTAACGCCTGACAATTAGTAGAAGCGCCAACTTTATCAGGAATCTTTTTATTGTCATAGTCGCATTTATTCATTGGGTTCCATACAACCGCTATTCTAAATAAAGTCAGCGTTAAATCGTCAGCCCCTTTCTGTCATACCGATCACTTAAGTGATGTTTAATTATCCAGATAAGCCAACTCATTCATAACATTTTTGAATAAATGAACAGCATCACATAATTTATTTTCGCACTGACTAAAATAACTCACATCCAATAACGTTGGAACATACACCTGAATCGATTCAATGTTACAACTATATCAACGGTGATAAGACAATAATTGCGACTTTCATTTGCTGACGCAATGTGTATCAAAGTGATTTTGATGGGGGTCGTTTTTCTGTACGTTTGAGAACTCAATTTTGAGTTAACCTAGGGAGTAGCGAGTGAGTATAGCCATTATCATTGGCGCACATGGGGCTGTAGCAGAGCAACTGCTGAAAACAGCAGAAATGATTTTGGGCGAACAGAGTAACGTCGCTTATATCGATTTCGTCCCGGGTGAAAATGCCGAAACGTTGATTGAGAAATACCACGGTAAGTTGACCGGATTGGATACCCGTAAAGGTGTTCTATTTCTGGTTGATACATGGGGTGGTAGCCCATTTAATGCCGCCAGCCGTATCGCTATCGATAAAGAGAACTATGAAGTCGTCACCGGGGTTAATATTCCGATGCTGGCTGAGACTTTTATGTCTCGTGATGATAACCCATCATTTGGCCATTTAGTGGCCGTTGCCGTGGAAACCGGTCGTGAGGGTGTTAAGGCATTAAAAGCGCCGGAGGCTAAGAGCGATAAACCCGAAACACCACAAACCGCTCCGGCGCCAAAAGTCAATACTGCTCCTGCCGTCGCTTTAGGTTCAAACGATCACATGAAGATTGGGCTGGCGCGTATTGATGACCGCTTAATACATGGCCAGGTTGCCACCCGTTGGACGAAAGAAACTAACGTCAGCCGCATTATTGTAGTGAGTGACGACGTTGCTGCTGATAACATGCGGAGTACGTTGTTAAAGCAGGTTGCACCTCCTGGTGTCACAGCGCACGTCGTTAATGTCGAAAAAGCTATTCGTGTCTATAACAACCCGAAATATGCCAAAGACAGGGTAATGCTGTTATTTACTAACCCAACTGACGTCGTCCGTATGGTTGAGCGTGGCGTAGACATTACATCAGTCAATATCGGTGGTATGGCATTCCGTCAGGGTAAAAACCAGGTGAATAACGCGGTCTCCGTTGATGAAAAAGATATTGAAGCGTTTAAGAAATTAAATACTCATGGTATTGAACTGGAAGTGCGAAAAGTATCTTCGGATAGCCGCCTCAACATGATGGATTTAATCAACAAACTGAACCATTAAATTTATTAAAAATACGCGGAAAGGTAATGCCCTATTCTGTTTTGGAATACGGTTATTTTACTCTCTTTTTTTGGTCATAGGAGAAGTACAATGGAGATCACAACTCTTCAGATTGTGCTGATATTTATCGTTGCATGTATTGCCGGGATGGGTTCCATTCTGGATGAGTTTCAATTTCACCGTCCCCTCGTTGCCTGTACGCTAATCGGTCTTATTCTGGGTGACATGAAAACCGGTATTATTATCGGTGGTACCTTAGAAATGATCGCGCTCGGCTGGATGAACATCGGAGCCGCAGTAGCACCTGATGCCGCGCTGGCGTCAATTATTTCTACCATTCTGGTTATTGCTGGTGGTCAAAACATCGGTGCGGGTATCGCACTGGCTATTCCACTGGCCGCCGCAGGTCAGGTATTAACCATCATCGTTCGTACCATTACTGTGGCCTTCCAACACGCCGCCGATGGCGCTGCTGAACGTGGCAGCCTACGCGCGATAACCTGGATCCATATTTCTGCCCTGTTGTTGCAGGCGATGCGTATTGCTATTCCTGCCGTGATCGTCGCCTTGTCTGTTGAAACATCTGGGGTGCAGATGCTGCTCAGTTCGATTCCTGATGTGGTCACCAGTGGCCTGAATATCGCCGGAGGTATGATCGTCGTCGTGGGTTACGCAATGGTTATCAATATGATGCGTGCTGGTTACCTGATGCCATTCTTCTATTTAGGTTTCGTGACTGCTGCATTTACCGACTTCAATCTGGTCGCTCTGGGTGTTATTGGCGTGGTTATGGCGCTGCTGTATATCCAACTCAGTCCAAAATACAACAAGCCTCAGGTTGTAACGTCTGGCCCGTCCAATAACAGCCTTGATAACGAATTAGACTAGGAAAAGGTGAGAGAAATGGTTGATACCACAACTATGCTTGATAAAACCAGTGTTGATAAAACAACTACTGGTGAAAAGAAACTCACGCCCGCCGATGTTCGTGGTGTGTTTATTCGCTCTAACCTCTTCCAAGGGTCGTGGAACTTCGAACGTATGCAGGCGCTGGGTTTCTGCTTTTCTATGGTACCGGCAATTCGTCGCCTGTATCCAGAAAACTCGGAAGAACGTAAGCAAGCAATCAAACGCCATTTGGAATTCTTCAACACTCACCCCTTCGTTGCCGCTCCTATCTTGGGTGTAACACTGGCGATGGAAGAACAGAAAGCCAACGGTGCTGAAATTGACGATGCAGCAATCAACGGTATCAAGGTGGGTCTGATGGGGCCACTGGCGGGTGTAGGTGATCCTATATTCTGGGGTACCGTACGTCCGGTGTTGGCAGCTCTCGGTGCGGGTATCGCGATGAGTGGCAGTCTGCTTGGCCCGTTGCTGTTCTTTATACTGTTTAACCTGGTACGGTTGCTGACCCGTTATTATGGCGTGGCATATGGCTATAAAAAAGGCGTCAATATCGTTAGCGATATGGACGGTGGCCTGCTGCAAAAATTGACGGAAGGGGCGTCTATTCTCGGCCTGTTTGTTATGGGAGCCTTGGTTAACAAGTGGACGCACGTCAACATACCGGTCGTGGTTTCCAAAATAACCAACCAGAACGGCGAGACCACAGTAACAACCGTGCAAACCATTCTTGACCAGTTGATGCCAGGCTTGGTACCACTGTTATTAACCTTCGGTTGCATGTGGTTATTACGCCGTAAAGTTAACGCGCTGTGGATTATTATGGGCTTCTTCGCCATCGGTATCTTCGGCTACTGGGTGGGTTTTCTGGCACCCTGATTCTACGGTTAAGTTGAGTAAAACCGGGGGATGACTCCCGGTTTTTTATTTAAGATACGGTATTGATTTCAGACAATATTTAGCTTGGGAGTTTTTACATGTCGGTGACTGATGCCATTCTCGTGGTTTTTATCGCCCTGCTGTTAGCTTACGCCATCTTTGATGAGTTCATCATGAACATGATCAAAGGTAAAACCCAGCTACAAGTTCATCTGAAACGTAAAAGCAGACTTGATTGCGCTATCTTTGTCGGATTAATTGGCATCCTCATTTACAACAATATTATGGCGAACGGTGCCCCCTTAACCACCTATTTGTTGTTAGGCTTAGCACTAATTGCTGCCTATATTGCTTATATCCGCTGGCCCAAATTATTGTTTAAAAATACCGGTTTCTTCTACGCTAATGCGTTTATCAAATATCATCAGATAAAAAGTATGAATTTGTCTGAAGATGGCATTTTAGTGATTGATTTACAACCGCGTCGATTACTGATTCAAGTTAACCAATTAGATGATCTGGAGAATATTTATCATTTTTTTCTTGAAAATAAATCATAAATATCCGCTGGGAAATGAAGATACCCGCACACTCGGCGGGTATCAATTCAGCGTTAGAAATCCATAGAAACAGAGAGTTTCAGTGCCCGTGGGTCGCCCTGATAGAGGTAGGTGCCGTAGCCTTCAACCGATTCCCAATAGCGTTCGTTGGTTACGTTCTCAATGTTAGCACGCCATGTCAGGCGAGTATCTTTCATTGGCATGATATAGCGCACCCCCAAATCCAAACGGGTCCAGGGCTTCAACTTCAACGTATTGGTTTCATTAGTATACTGGGATCCAGAACGCATCACTGTACCCGTCGCAGTCAAGCCTTCAACCGCCGGAATATCATACTCACCGCCGAACACTAACTGATAGTTGGCCACACCCACGGCATCATTACCATTGTTAGTTCCGTTCTGAGTTTGCGTCAATTTAGGATCTAACCAGGTAGCACTGCCCAGTAAGCGGGTGCCAAATACCGGTTCGCCGAATACATTCAGTTCAATACCGCGGTTGCGTTGTTCGCCGTAGAAACCATAGACGTTAGTCGCTGGATCAACCGTGCCCGTTGGTCGGGTGATTTCGAACAAAGCTAAGGTACCACCGTAACGCTGGTTATCGAACTTCACACCGATTTCATTCTGTTTCGAATGAATAATACCAGGGATCTGGCCTGCGTTAACGACGGGTTTGCCATTAAACTGATTAGGTGCTGAATTACCCGGCCCTAACGCTTCAATATGATTGGCATACAGGGAGACTTTCTCCCACGGCTTGACCATGATGCCGTAAATTGGCGTCACCTTATTGGCATCCAGCGAGGCAGCACTGTTTGGCTCGCCGTTGTAGAAAAAGTTGCGGATGGTCACTTCCTGACGGCGTATGCCCAGCATCAAAGATACCTTGTCATCCATCATCGATAAAGTATCCGACACTGAAATACTGCTGGCGCGAACCTGGTTTATTAGCGTTGGATCCTGATTAGGGCTACCAAACATTGTTGGCGGGAATGGTATTACGCCTGGGTGATAAATATTTGTGTTTGCCGGGCCAGACATATTCCATGCTGTCTTATATTTGCGGTAGTTAGACGCATAACCAATATTCACTTTATGCGTCACTGAGCCGGTATCAAAATAACCACGCACGCCACCTAAAGCAGCAATAGAATCAGAACGATAAGGCACATACATGCGACTAATCGTCGCGCTACCATCATTACCGGTCAGCATTGGTGAACCATATTGGCCGGTTTCATCATTGTGGCCGGCTCCGATGCTGCCGTACACCGTCCAGTTCTGGCTCACATCATACTCACTGCGCAGCATACCGAAGGTGGTGGCCATATCGGTATACACCCATTGTTGACCGTAATTTAACCTGGTCGCCGGTGGTTTAGGGATCTCTGTCGCATTACCAATACCAACTTCAGTGCGCATACCGTGAACGGTTTGTTTTTGATACCCGACGTCTAAAGAAGTTCGCGCGCGTTCGCCACGGTAATCTAAACCGGTAGAAAATGCGGTGGTACGCTCTTTTTGATCATGAACGGCAGTTTCACCTTCGCGGTGCAACGCATTGACCCGTACGCCGAACTGATCATTGTCACCAAAGCGACGACCTACATCCAGCGCCCCACCAATCTTAGCGGCGGAAGTGTAATCCACGCTAACGCGAGTCAACGGGGTAACATCGGCACGTTTAGGTTCCAGATTAATCATGCCACCCACACCACTGCCGTTCGCAGAGATACCGTTCACAAAGACGTTTGGCCCTTTAAATACCTCAACCCGCTCAATCATGCTGGTATCAACTATTTGACGTGGCAATACACCAAACAACCCACCGAACGAGATATCATCACCATCAAGATTAAAACCGCGAATACGGAAGTTCTGCGATGCGTTACCGTAGCCACGTACGTTCTGCACTGACGCATCGTTTTTGACCACATCGGCAATCGTATTTGCCTGTTGATCCTCAATCATTTTCGAGGTGTAACTGATCACGTTAAAGGGCACATTGCGGGCATCTTGTTGCCCAAGAAAACCAATACGTCCACCGTTAGCTACCTGACCCTCCAGATAAGTTGGGATCAAATCATTTCCGCCTGCGCGGAAAGTTTCTTGCCTGCCAACCACCGTGATGCTATCGGTTTTGGCACTGCTATCGGTTTTTGCACGGCTATCAGCGGCGTTTTTATCCGCCGTGGTCGTGGCCTTTTTCGTGCTTTCTGCGGTATTCTCAGCCGCAGTAGCAGACCATGCAGATGGCGATAATGTGCCTAATGCTGCACCGATCATGGCACACAACAGACGCGGTGCAAGCTGCGTCTGTTCGATGCTACGAGATGTTGCCTGATTCATTATGTTAATTTCCCTGAAATTTTCAAATTTATTACTAATGCGAATGCTTATTATAAGGATTCGGAATTATCCGCGTAACACTTCTCAATGCAAGTATTTCTGCAATTCAGCGCATAAATTCTTAGTTTTTATTCGGAGGGTAAATGAATTGAATAAAGCATGTAATAAAGATGATAACTACAGGTAACGACATAGCTGAAAATTACCCGTCATTAGCGATTGGCAACCTGCGCGCTAGCAGGCTCGAGTAAACCGGTTACTCACTCTCTACCACTGATTCTTCCGTGCGGCGATACAGCGTAATAACAAAATCAGTTTCACAGATAAAAACGTGTCGCGCAGCCAACGCCTGGCCGGTTTCGATAGATGTCCGCCAGGCAAAAGGCGTCATTTGCAATAAACTAACACCCTGTTTACCCGTCAGTTTCATTTCATAAGCCAGTTTCTCGCTACGGAGCAATTCGAACCCTTCCAGATGCTCCTCATTATCAGTATGAAGCTGCACTTCAGAATAAATAAGGGCTTTTAACTGAAAAAGGTGACGCGGGCCAGGTGTAACGGTGACAACAACACCCCCGGGTTTGATCGTACGGGCCAGTTCTGTTGCTTTGCAAGGCGCATAAATACGTAACACAGCATCAAACGTGGCATTGGCAAAAGGCAGGCGGTGACTGGATGCAACACAAAAATTAACCTGATGGTAGCGCTTCGCCCCATATCTTACTGCAACTTTCGCCACATCAAGGCCAAAAACAACCAGTGAGCGCTGATGGCTCAGGCGGTCAGCTACGGCAGCAGTGTAGTAACCCTCACCACAACCGATATCCAGTAGCATAGTGGCATCCAGCGGCAACGCCTCATCCAGCATTTCAGCTACCCGCTGTTGTAAGGGATGATAATAACCCGCATCGAGAAATGCCCGCCGCGCCTGCATCATCTCCGGGCTGTCTCCGGGCTGCTTCGATCCTTTGTGCTGCACCGGCATTAAATTAACGTACCCCTGTTTGGCACAATCAAACTGATGATTATTGCTGCAACGCCATTGCTGCTGGTTTAGCTGCAAAGCCTGATGACAAAGGGGACACTGATAAGACATGGTTGAGGGTTCCAGATAACTAGCGGGCAGAGTTAGCGTTAGTCTAAAGAAGCCCCCCTCTTGTTGCAAGCCGCGCCAAACCAGGAGCACAGGTTACTTAGCGTCTATATCTTCAGGACTATGCAACACCAGAAAGAGAAAGTTCCTGTCGCATTCCTGCACTCTCCGAACAAATTTGGTTTAAAACCGATACTAGCGACTTACCAATTGCATAAGCTAAATTTACAGGCACTGCGTTACCAATTTGTCTATATTTTGCTGAGATAGGCCCAGTAAAATCCCAATCATCAGGAAACGTCTGAATTCGCGCATACTCTCGCACAGTTAAGGGGCGAGTCTCTTCAGGATGGCATCGTTCTGTCTGTTTTTGCGCGGGAGCACATGTCAACGTAAGGCTGGGTTCATCCCAAGACAAACGGCGAGCTATACCTGTTTTACCACCACCAAGATAATAGCTTTTAAGCATATACTCTTTTTGTATATCCTCAGGCAAATCTCGCCAATATCCGCCAGGGGGAACCAAACTCAAAATATCTTGTTTTCTTTTTGGATATTTCTGGCCTTCTGATTCAGGAACATCGCAAGTATATAGCTCCCCTTTTTTCAAGGCATCTTTTAATGTTAAAACCTTGTTATGCGCAATAGGCCAAGAGAAGTAAACCTTGCTAGATAAATCTTTTCGAATCGCCACAATAAGCAATCTTTCCCTTTTTTGTGGCACTTTATAAAACATGGCTTTTAATACTTTCGGTTCTATCAGTTGATAACCTAACTCATCAATAATTGTAGTAATAGTTTTTAACGTTCTGCCTTCATCGTGATTAAGTAATCCCCTAACATTTTCTCCAAGTATAATTTTAGGTTTTGTTTCTTTTATTGCTCTTGCAAATTCAAAGAAAAGAGTCCCCCTGGTGTCCTCAAAACCTAGTTTTTTACCCGCATAAGAGAACGCCTGGCATGGGAAACCTCCCGCTAAAACATCAATTTTCCCATAATAAGGAGTGAAATCTACTTTAGCGACATCCCCTTCAACAACATTCCACTCCGGCCTGTTTTTACGCAACGTATTGCAAGCATGCTTATCAATTTCATTCATCATCACCGATATTAGCCCTGCTTTTTCAAGCCCTAAAGCCATGCCACCTGCACCAGCAAATAATTCCAAAACCTTAAATTCACGTATGGGGGATTCACTATTTACGATTCCTCCAGTGAACAGTGATTGAGCTTGCTCAAACTTTTCGAGTTGATTTTTATGATAGTAGCGATAGTTATTATCACTATTACGCAGCGGTACTAAAGTGCCGTTTGAATCCCAACGTCGCAGCGTCTCTTTTGAAACACCTAAGATATCAGCAACTTCAGAGAGCGTATAAGTATTTTTTGTCATTGTTCACCCCAACCTTAGTCATGGTTACAACTGTATATGTTACCATATACAAAGTCAAACCTTGATCATGGTTATTACCCATATGCAAGTTCGAAATACTGCATAAATTTCTGACGGTCTGCGATCACAACACCTTCTATCCCAAAATCATTTCTATAAATATATTCAATAGCGTCAGGCAAAGTCGTATGAAGCTCTCTTAAAGCATGCTCTCGACCAGTAACGAGCTCATAAAAACTTGCCCCATCAATTATTCTTATGTTCTCATTTGCAGGGCAACGAGAACCTTTTTCTTTGTCAGATGGTGTAAACGTCGTATTTATACGTATTGGGTTCTTAGGTATTATATTGACAAAATAAGAACTGTAATTTTTAAAACGGCTGTGCTTATTAGATATTAGATCGTTAAGTGAATAGTATTTCGCCGCCAAGTCTCCCCCAGTCACTGTTGAGTATTTATTTTTTATTTCAGCAATGATTTTCTTCTTTGGATTGTGTAAATCAACAATACCTCCAGTTCCCATATCCTCCCATCCATCAACATGTCCCAACAATCTCTGATGAAATGTACCAACATGGTTTTGAACGGTTTTTTGGCACTGCCTTGCCATCTCAGAATTCCGCCACTCCTGATGATTGTGGAACCCTGGGGATTCAAACAATGCACCAAATGGATCTATCACATTGCTATTAAATGACTTTTCGGCAGATTCTCTTTTCTTTATCGCTTTGGTTAGCAATATCTTAACTTCACCTAAAAAAGCGTCGTCACTAACAAACTCCAGAAATTCCATGTTCGCCTCTTGCCAGGATAAAAATTTGAATATTATCCTAACCCTTTGACTATGAATAGGCTTGACCATCACACAATGTGTGTCATTTGCCACCAAAGCAGTAGAAACGACGAATAGCTCCATAGAGCAGAGTCATTTTCATGATTGGTATCCACATGATGAGAACCCCAGTCATTCATTAGAAGCTATGAAAGTCTAATCAGGGAGTTATAGCCCAAAACACTCAAGAGGCAAGCGTTAGCCCGAAATGGCTTTTCTTCGTCCATTTCGGAGGCTTTAATCAAAATTATCCTCTTGATCTGATAGATATTAACTATGCAGCTCTTCGAGCGTTCAACATATCCAATTTCCGGGCATGGGCTGGTGTGGCAACGATTCCTTTACTTCTGTCCACAAACGCCTGAGACCAGTGTTCCGGCACTGGAGTACGGGTTAATTTATAAAAATCAAAAAGTTCCTCCGAGCTTTCAAATATGCCCCACTCTCCCTGATGAACCATCGCGATAGGGAATGCTCCTGGCTTGGCTACCACGGCTAAATAACCACCATCGGCGAGCACTTTATCTTTCTCGTGTTCCCACATGTGATCAACAAAATTTACCTGTGGCCCATGACGAACAACATTCATTGAGGTATTTTCAACCGGACGTTTAATATCAACCTTGGCGACCCCTTGATTGATCAGATCCTTGACCCTAATTTCTTCAGCGCTATCCGCTTTGGGAACGGTACCTGTATGGGTGTTGTATTGAATAATATCGTGCATATCATAATCGCCAGTGTAGGGCGTAATCAGCCCATCCTTAACAAATTTCTTGAAGTCAGTATTATTTTGCGGGTTTTGTAGATCAATCGGGACAATATGATCTTCATTAACCAGATTGTTATGGACATGGATACCGTAGATACCATCGCTATTCCACGCACCAACCATACCGACTACACCGGCATCTTGGGCCTGTTTCAAAACACTGTCAGCCTGAGCGCCATAGACGCTTTTCAATGATCCTGGTTTTATTGTTTTTTCCAGAATATTGTGCCCCTTGGCTGCCGCACCAATTTCCAAAGCTTTTATGGTAAAGGTTCCCGCTTCTCGCACGCTCATAGCGATATTGTGTTCTTTTGATATTTTCTCAAACACCGCCATATGCGAAGGATGGACAAAAGCCTGCGCAACCATTTTGCGAGCCGCTCGACCTACCTTACGCAAACCATCCGGATCCTGGAAACTGACCGGGTTATTTCCCACCATGCAAAACAGGTTTAATCCGTCCCCTGGCCCTGCCGGATCTGCACTCAGCCACCTTCCTGCCCACGGTTGGTAGTAACGGTAGCCATAGTAGTAAAGCCCCGTAGCGTCACACTCTTTGCCCGAATATCTGATAGTTTTATAATCAGCTTCAATCTGACTTCTCGCTGTCCACACTGCAGAACCACCATACGGATAATACTCTTCCATGCTAATAACCTGCCCGCGACCATCTATCTCCAGGCCACTGCTGCCAATCAGGTTGTCATAGCTGTAACGCAACTGATCATTGTCAATGCCATTCGGTTTTCCGCGGCTCCAGTGGAGCACCTGTACTTGCGCACGCCCTGCCTCGCCCACCATAATAGTCTGCTGCTCCGATATCACATTATTGCCATTGGTTACGGTACGCAATTCCAATCCGGGTAAATACACCACCCGTATTACTTGTTTGCTGCTGCCTGTGTGCTTAATGATGGTTTTGGTAACACGCTGGCTATTGGCATCATAGCGATACATTTCTGAATCCGAGTCTTCGCCTTCTCGCGTAACAGGGGTGACTTTAAGTAGCTCTCCTCGAGGCGTCCAGATAAGTGTTTGGCCCGGTATTAACTGTTTCTGATGACCATTTTCATCAAACAGTGTGTCTACTTTCGCTGGATTTTCCGTGAATGAACTCAGTACCGCTCGATTAGTGCGATTTGAGACCGTGAGCGTTGTTGTATAGCTATTATCTGTAGCAGATGCACTGTGACGGATTTTCGTCAAGTTACCACCTCGGTCATAGCTATAATTGCGGTGATAGTGCGTAAATGCACTGTCATCGGACGGCAGGGGAAACGATAAAGAAGTCAGAGCAGTTCCTTGCTGCGCTATGCCCGACATCTCGCGCCCGCTGGCAGAAACCAATTGATACAAACTGTCGTAGACATAGGTATTTTCCGGAACCACTTTCTGATTACGCCAGAAACGTGTCGCTTCAGCGCCGTTGGTGATACGTATTACATTGCCCACCGGGTCGTAAGTATAACGTAGATCTTGTAATACTTTTGCCCCAGCAGCATGCCCTGATCGCCGTTCAGTTAGTATCCTGATCAGCCATTGTGTCTCCGGTTCGTAACGGTAAGTGGTCACAACACCGTTACCGTGTTCTTCTCGAAGCTTTTGCCCCGCAGCAGAATAGCTCAGATATTTTAGGATAATTTGCTCAACGCCACCTTTCAATGTCAACCAACTGCCGCTAAGTTGCCCCGCTTTGTTATATGTCTGCCGCTGAACATTTCCCATAGCATCAATACTGATCAGGGGCGCGCCGATCGCATTGGTGATGTTTTGTGTCGTGAAAACCTCAGTTTTCAGCGATTTCTGCCACCGAGTCTCATTATCATCCTGC
>JBEGTQ010000027.1:0-16259 GCA_041179305.1 Pseudomonadota bacterium
CAACAGGCTCAAACGACTGAACCGTAAGACACTGGGGTACTCAAAATCAGTAGAAATGCATGACAGGATCATTGGTACATTTATCGCGCGTGAGCATTATGTATTGTAATGTCATTCACCACATTGAATACACGACCCTGGCCATCGACTTGCGGCGGGTAAGCTACATCAATGCGAACCCGATAATCTTGCAGGAAATCCTGTTGTAATGCTTCAGGTAGGGGGGCTAAGAAAGGTCGCAGCCCCGTGGCGCGTAGCCAGTCGACAATAGCCTGTGCAGAAGGCATTAGGTGGTAATAAGTTGTGCGCCATATATCTACCCGATCAGCATGGGGAGCCAGTAAATCGTAATACTGGTTGGCGGATAACACTTTTGCTCTTAGCATACTGGCTTCGCGCAAGGCTTGTTGCCACGGGTCGTTTTCGGCAACCTCTTGCATAGCGCGATGGCTGGGTTGATCGAGGTTGTCTGGCATTTGTACGGCCAATACCCCTTTTGCTGCCAATTGAGAAAATAAATGTGGGAATAGCTGTAGGTGGTCGGTTAACCACTGCAACGAGGCATTTGAATAGATTAAATCTTGTGGTTTAGATGGCTGCCACTGGTGGATATTTGCTGCGACAAAGGTGCAGTCAGGTAAACGTTGCCGGGCACTGGCTAACATGGTCTGAGAGTTATCAACACCCACGAGCTGCGCATCAGGGAAACGTAAGTGCAACAACGCTGTGGCATTGCCTGTTCCACAGCCTATATCACTAACTCGCTGTGGTGCCGCAATGTCGAGATGTGATAACAGATCGCCAGCAGGGCGGGTACGTTCTGCTTCAAATTGGTGGTATAAATCAGGTTCCCAATCTTGCATGTATGGGCCCTAATGGAAAGTAGGGTGTAACACTGACCAGATAATCTTTGCCATAATGGCACACTTATTTTAATAACAGCTCTGCACCCGTGAGACCTTTTTACAGTGGTGCACTCAGACCCCGGAGCTCGGCATGGATCACAGTAATACCTCAGATTTACTCTCTCTGGAACAGGCACTGAGCAAAATGTTGTCACAAGTCACACCATTACAGGCAACCCAAACGGTTGCATTGGCTGACGCTGCGGGGCGTATCACAGCCAAAGCAATTATTTCACCGATCGCCGTACCTCCTTTTGCTAACGCGTCTATGGATGGTTATGCTGTTCGCTGTAATGAACTTGGCAATGGAATACCATTACCGGTGGCAGGCAAAGCCTTTGCTGGCAGGCCATTTAAAGATGAATGGCCTGCCAATAGCTGTATTCGAATTATGACCGGTGCGCCTGTTCCTCGTGGGGCCGACGCCGTTATCATGCAAGAGCAAGCTGTCATGAATGAACAGGGTGTTACC
This sequence comes from Pseudomonadota bacterium, assembly GCA_041179305.1. Lineage (GTDB taxonomy): Bacteria > Pseudomonadota > Gammaproteobacteria > Enterobacterales > Enterobacteriaceae > Yersinia. The sequence goes on from JBEGTQ010000027.1 coordinate 1,378, forward strand.
TTTAATTGTAGTGCATGTGTCGGGCAAAATATCCGCCTGGCAGGCGAAGATATCCAGCAAGGTGCAGCCGTTTTTCCAGCAGGCGTTAAGTTAGGTGCCGCACAGCTCCCATTGTTGGCATCGTTGGGTATTGCTGAAATTAGCGTATTCCGCGCCTTAAAAGTGGCCATTTTCTCGACCGGTGATGAGTTACAATCCGTTGGTCAACCGCTGTCTGACGGGCAGATTTATGATACTAATCGCTTTGCTATCAGATTGATGCTGCAACAGTTGGGCTGCCAAATTATTGATCTCGGTGTTATCCGTGACGATCAACAGGCACTACGTAACGTATTTCAGCAGGCAGATGCCACGGCGGATTTGGTCATCAGTAGCGGCGGTGTTTCAGTCGGTGAAGCGGATTACACTACACAAATATTGGAGGAACTGGGCGATATTGGATTTTGGAAATTAGCCATCAAACCGGGCAAACCTTTTGCTTTTGGCAAACTGAATAATGCCTGGTTCTGTGGCTTACCGGGTAATCCGGTTTCTGCCGTGTTGGCTTTCTATCAATTGGTGCAACCTTTACTGGCAAAACTCTCAGGTCACTCACAATGGCAACTGCCATTGCGCCTGAAAGCAAAAACGACCACTGCACTGGATAAATCACCGGGCCGCTTGGATTTCCAACGTGGAATATTGTCAAGCAATACCAATGACGAATTAGAAGTACGCACCACCGGACATCAGGGTTCCCATGTATTCAGTTCGTTCAGTCAGGCGAACTGTTTTATCGTGCTTGAACGTGAGCGCGGTTCGGTTGTTGCTGGCGAATTGGTTGAAATAGAACTGTTTAATGGCCTGTTGGGGCAATGAATTGTTGAAATAATAAAGTGCTGAGAGACTGATATGTTGCCTGAACTTTCTGATGCGGAAATCCTGCGTTATAACCGGCAAATTATCCTGCGCGGTTTTGATTTTGATGGGCAAGAGAAGCTGAAAGCGGCCAAGGTTTTGATCGTTGGTTTAGGCGGCCTTGGCTGTGCGGCAGCGCAATATCTGGCTGCCGCAGGCGTCGGTCATCTTACTTTACTGGATTTTGACACTGTTTCTCTTTCTAACCTGCAACGGCAAATTCTGCATTGCGATGATCGCATCGGGTTATCCAAAGTCGCTTCTGCGGTACTGGCACTGTCAGCAATCAATCCCCATCTGACACTGAATACCGTTGATACTCAGTTAGATGATAGGCAACTTTTTGCCGTTATCGCAGAACATCAGTTAGTATTGGACTGTTCCGATAATGTTGCCAGCCGTGAGCAGCTCAATCATCTTTGCCATGCGCAACGCAAGCCGTTGGTTTCTGGTGCAGCGATTCGTATGGAGGGGCAAGTTAGTGTGTTTACTTATCAGGAAGATCAGCCTTGCTATCGCTGCCTGAGCCGGTTGTTCGGCGACAATGCTCTGACTTGCGTCGAAGCCGGTGTTATGGCTCCGTTGGTTGGTATTATTGGCAATTTGCAGGCAATGGAAGCGATAAAACTGCTGGCGAATTATGGTCAGGTAATCGCCGGGCGCTTGCTGATGTATGACGCTATAACGGCAGAATTTCGCAGTATTACGCTGGCAAAAGATCCCCAGTGCGAGATTTGCGGCAATAGTGAGTGGGTTGAAGTTGTTGACAAACCTATTTTGTAGCAACACTGGCCGCTACTAAATAGGTGATTAATTTAGTTCTATCGGCAAGCTATTAAGTTATTGGTGATTGCAGGTTTTTGGCTGTGAGCAATGAGGGGTCGTCGGTTTCAAGCTTTCCGTTCTTTGATGGTTGAAATCAATTATCAGCATTCCTCTAGGTTTCCTGTCAAGATATTCACCTTACTTCTTTGTTTTACTTATTTACTCCCCATTTATACCTGTCGCCCTTCAAGATGCTGGGCTGCCTTTACTCACTCCAGCCACTGACTTGAGTAAGCGTTTGGCACTTTATTCAGTTGCTAGCTGGCTGCAACTTGACCTAACTTGGGTATATAATGACTTGCATAGACGGGTATACTCCATTTTTAGCGGAAAACTAAAAACCAGCTCTACAACACAAAGAGTCAAAAAATAAAAACTGATTTAAATTCATTGGGTTAATTATTTATATGGCTATTCTGAGTGAGTATGAGTGGCAGGCCATTATCCTTAGCTTGAAGGTTTCTGGTGTTGCGGTGGCGTGCAGTTTGCCCTTAGGTATTTTAATGGCATGGATTTTGGTGCGCTGTCGCTTCCCCGGTAAGTCTCTGTTAGATAGCGTTATTCACCTACCACTGGTGTTACCACCGGTGGTTATTGGTTATCTGTTGTTGATAAGCATGGCGCGACGCGGTTTTATCGGGGAGTGGCTCTACAGTTGGTTTGGCATTAATTTCAGTTTCAGTTGGCGCGGTGCGGCGTTGGCCTCGGCAGTGGTTGCTTTTCCGCTGATGGTTAGGGCCATCCGGCTGGCGCTTGACGCTGTTGATACTCAGCTGGAATTGGCAGCCCGAACCTTAGGGGCTAACCCCTGGCGGGTGTTTTTCACCATTACTTTGCCGCTCTCGTTACCGGGTGTGATTGCCGGTACGGTGCTCTCTTTTGCTCGTTCTTTGGGCGAGTTTGGTGCCACCATTACTTTCGTTTCCAATATCCCGGGTCAAACCCGTACCATTCCGCTGGCAATGTATACTCTGATTGAAACACCCGGCGCTGAAGTGGCTGCTGCACGCTTGTGTGTCATCGCTATTATTTTGTCGTTGGTATCCTTGTTGTTATCTGAATGGCTCGCCCGCTGGGGTAAAAGACGTATGGGAGTTTCATGCTAGTAGTGGATTTCAGTCAACAGTTGGGTGATTTGGATTTGCGTGTTTCCACTAATCTATCTGCTCAAGGTATTACTGCCATTTTTGGGGTGTCAGGAGCAGGAAAAACCTCGTTTATCAATGTAATTGGCGGTCTGACCCGCCCACAGCAAGGGCGAGTAGTGCTCAATGATCGGGTCTTGGTGGATACTGAGAAACAAATTTATCTGCCACCGGAAAAACGCCGTGTGGGTTACGTGTTTCAGGATGCACGCCTGTTCCCGCACTATTGCGTGCGGGGGAATTTGCAATATGGCATGGCTGCGTCAATGCGTGGGCAGTTTGATACTATTGTTGGTTTACTGGGCATTGAACCCCTGTTGGGGTGTTTCCCGCTTACCCTCTCTGGTGGTGAAAAACAACGGGTAGCTATTGGCCGTGCGCTGTTGACCGCACCTGAGTTGCTGCTAATGGATGAGCCTTTGGCTTCGCTTGATTTGCCACGTAAGCGGGAGTTATTGCTCTATCTGGAACGGTTAGGGCAAGATGTAAAAACCCCTATTTTATATGTCAGCCACAGCATGGATGAGATCCTGCGTCTGGCGGATCAAATCGTTGTGATGGATGCTGGTAAAGTGCGGGCGGTTGGTGGGTTGGAGGACGTGTGGGCCAGCAGCGCATTGCGTCCGTGGTTGCAACGGGAAGAGCCGTGCAGCATATTGCGGGTGAGTGTGATGGGTCATCATCACCGTTATGCTATGACAGCACTGGCTTTAGGCGATCAGCGTCTGTGGATCGGTAAACTGAAGGCAGATGAAGGCAATTCAATGCGTATCCGCATTAATGCCGCAGATGTTTCGTTGGTGTTGCAACCACCGCAAAGCAGCAGCATTCGTAATATTTTGTTAGTGAAAATAGCTGAGTGTTTGGACGTGGATGGGCAAGTGGATGTAAAACTCGCTGTCGGAGAGCAGTGGCTGTGGGCGAGAATTACGCCGTGGGCGCGGGATGAATTGGCGCTGCAACCTGGTCAGTGGCTTTATGCACAGATAAAAAGTGTTTCGTTTAATAGCAAGCATTGAGTGAGGAGAACCTGATTAAAAATAAAAAAACAGCGCCTGTGAATTGAACTGCACTCCAAATGGTGGCTGGCTGCCACGTTAACATCTTCAGCACGGACTTGTGCCAGCGCTGACAAAGATTCAGGCAGAATAGATTTTTTATTTTTTCCAGTCGTGTTCCGCCCACGCCCAATGCAGTTATGCGGTATGTCACGGCAGCTTTAGTCTCATTAAAGGGTGAATTTTACAGAGTCAATTTTATCTGATTAATGATACTGTTCGGCTTCCAGGATGCCGAGGGGCTGGTTGCCTGTATTCACCTCAGTTACTTACTTTAATCAGCGTCTGGAGTTTCGCCCGGTTGCCGCTTTCCTGCATCTTGACATCTTTTGGATATAGGAAGATAAGCATTTACACTATCTTCAGCACGGGCTGCATGTTAATGGAGAGTTTTATGCTATGAACGTGTTCAAATCCAACAAGAATTATTGAGTGAAAAATGGGGTTATCTCCGCTTTGCGGCAAGGCTGAATGCGTTATTATTAATTCGTCAAACCTAATCGCCTTGAGCAGTTGAGCAATTCGGTGACTTTATGTACGTTTAGCTTTCTCATAATATTTAGCCGATGGGTTTCTACGGTTTTCACGCTGATGCATAGCTGTTCGCCTATCTGCCGGTTGGTATAGCTATCGGCGATGAGTCTCAGGATCTGGCGTTCACGCGGCGTGAGTATTTCCGTGTTTTCATTAGTGATGGTGAGTGCCACGTTAATGGCTTCGCGGTTAAGCGCTGGATCGATATAACGTTTATTCACCGCAACGGTTTGCAGCGCCGCTAACAGTACCTGGCGACTACTATTTTTTAATACATATCCCATAGCGCCGGCCGCCAGGGTGCGTATTGCCATAAACTCTTCTACATGTGCGGTGTAGGCCAGAATGGCGATCTGTGGCCAGCGACAACGGAGCTGTGGAATAAGGTCTAATCCATTAATACCGGGTAACCCCAGATCAAGCACCACAATGTCGGGTTGGTGTATGCGACAGGCGTTGTAGACCTCAAGGCCGTCATCAATATGTGCGATGATACGAAAACGTGGGTAAGGAGAGAGCAGGCTGATAATGCCATTGATGATCAGATCGTGATCGTCGACCAACAGAATTTTATAATCGTACATGTTGACTTCCTCTTGATAAAAAGTGGCCGTTGCTGATACTCATCTAAGCACCCAAAGACATATCTAACGCATGGCGTAGCTCAGCGATGTCTTCCGCAGATAATAGCAACCCATGTTGTACCCGATTTTCCATATCAATTACGCTGCACAACAATTGGCTAAGTCCCGCTTGCCCAAGGCAACCTTTTAAGGTATGCAGTAGGGCGCAGGTTTGTTCCTGGCAGTTCTGGTGCTGTTCAAGTTCACCTAACAACCTATGCAGAGAGTGATGGATCTTTTGTCGCATACCGGCGTCATCAATAAAGAGCAGCGTGCGACCGTGTTGGTAATCTTGTTCTTGCAGAGGAATATCGCGCTGGAGCTGATATTCAGCCGCGATGCTGATCCCATCAGCTAACTGAGCCAGCGTGACGGGCTTGGTCAAGTAGTGTTGCATTCCAGCCCGGTTACAGCGGGCAATTTCTTCAGGTGCGGTGTTGGCAGACAGCGCCATGATCATACAGGCTGGATCTTGGTTATTGACATCACTTCTCCATTGTTGAACACATTCCATTCCGTTCATCGTCGGCATTCGAATGTCCATCAACACCAAATCAAAACGCTGCTGTTGACCCTTGATTAACGCTTCTTGCGCATCAGTCGCAATGGTGACATCCTGGTCAAGAGAAGCCAGCATCATGCCAATAATATCCCGGTTGATGGCGGCATCATCCACCAACAAAATGCGCAACCGCCAAGGCTGAACTGGCAGAAGTTTGTCTTTGTTATCGTTTTCATCGGACAGGGCATGAACCACCGTTTCGCGCAGTTTTCCCGGAAGGAAACACAGATCTTCAGCGTAAAATTCGTTTTTCTGTTGTGCTATCTCACAACGAATTCCCCAAGCTGATAATTGACGATGCAGAGTTAGCGGAGCGGCAATCTCTCCGATCAACGGCGTAGGTTCACGATGGGATTCCAACGGCAGGATAAATGAGATGCAGGTGCCCAAGCCAGGGGAGCTACGCAGCTCAAGCCAGCCGCCCATCATTTTTGCAAAATTAGAGGCAATAGTGAGTCCAAGCCCGGTGCCCTGAATATGTGCCTGACTTTGGAAGAAGGGATCAAAAACTGCTTTTTGATCGTCAAGGGAGATGCCTTGCCCGCTGTCGCTGACGGCAAAAATGAGTCGAGCGTTACAGTACTTCACTGTGAGACAAATTCCGCCGGTTTCGGTGAATTTTAGTGCGTTTCCTAACAGATTAACTAAGACCTGCCGCAGACGCATGCCATCGACCTCAAAATGCAGCGGTACCTTATGGCCGACAAATGTTTTTAGTGCCAAGCCCTTGCGTTGCCCCGGCCCTTGAATGGTATGCATTGCCTGATCCAGTAACGGTAGCAGGGCTGTTTCCTCAACGTGCAGTGAGAGCTTCACTGATTCAATTCGCGAAAAGTCTAATAAGTTATTGATAATTGCCAGTAAAGAGAGAGTACATTGGCTGGCCGTATTTGCCAGCCGGGACTGTTTATCACTCATCGGCGTCATCTGTAACAGTTCTAATGCTCCCAGAGCGCCGCTCAATGGCGTGCGTAATTCATGGCTAATGGTGGTCAGATGGCGGCTTTTACGCCTGTTGGCTTGCTCAGCCTGCAGCTTGGCAAGGGTGAGCTCTTGGGTGCGTTCGGCAACGGTATTTTCTAAATTATTGTACTGGGTGTGTAAGGTATCGAGCAGCAAATTATAGGCGTGGGCAATGCGACCCAATTCATCTTGACGGTTTTCTGGCAATCGTGCAGATAACGAGTTTGGCCCCGTTTTAGCGATAATAGCGACAAAATTCCATAGCGGGCGAGCCAGATAGCGGTGTAGTAGCCAGAACAGCATCGCTGCTAACAACAACAGCGCGGTGAAAGCGAAAGGCAATTGGCCTATCATAATGCCGAACATCTGTTTAATTATGCCGTCGGTAGGGTACAAAATCACCTGCTGCCAGCCAGGGCCTTTCAATTGACGGTGCAGCGCGAGATAGCCGGGGATCTGCTGCCATCCGTCGTGTAGTTTGGTTTTGAGCAACAAGGCCTGAAGGTTCTTGACCTCGCTTGCTCGCAGGTGAGTGAAGGGCAAGATTTGGTTGTGCCGATCCAGCCAAAGACTGATGTCGCCATCTAAAACGGGATGATCATAAGACAGCAGATCGTTTAATTTTACTGTTACTCCGGTAAGCACTGCATCAGCGCCTGCCGCCGCGATTGAGACGCTCCAGCCAGTATCTGCAATGTACTCTGGCTTGCCCCAAAACAGATTGTCATGGGTTGCCTGGTGCGGAAATTGCCTCAGTTCCTTCAGGTGGCGGGTGAGATAGTCAGCCGAGTGTTCACGTGGTGGTAGCAAGGAGATGCCGTAGCGCCGATCGAAAACAAAGCTATCGAGGTAATAGGTCTGGCCTGCGCGGCCATAAATTTGGATAAAACACCTATCCTGAGCCTGTTTACTCTGCGGAATGTATTTGCTGGAATCAATGGGAAAGTAGAGGCTTTCGCTCTTTACCGGTAATGCGTTGTCTGGTGGAATGTAATGATAACGGTCATAGTTGTGTGCCAGTGCTTGAGCATCGCGTTCAGCGGACTCAAATTGATGGTTGATCAATCCCACTCTTAGCGTTGAGATATGCGATAAATCCTCGATCAGGCGCTGGCGATTTTGGCTTAATGACACATAGGTGGTAGCAAATAGAGTAGTAAGCCAAATAATAATCAGGCCAATTGATATAAATAGCGTCAATCTACCCAATAAGGAATGCTGTTTTTTCATTATTTTCCCTGAGAAACAACCTTACATTAAATGCATTAAGCATTTGTTAATGAGCAAAATAAAAACAGCAAATTATAAATAATTCTTATGAATTTTTTTATACTAATTTATGGTGTATATTAAGATTTATTAATGTATATAAATATATTTTAAGTTATATTAAGAACTATGATGACGTGCCTGATATAAATGGGAATCAGGTCTTTTACTGATGTACGTCTAAGGGTTTTCCACTGAGTATAACTTTGTTATTTAAGGGGGCGTATTGATGCTTAATAAATTAAAAACAATCCCTCTACTTGATAATGTGCATGTTTCAAATAAAGATGGAACGGTATTGATGAACGTTGATGATCGGGCTGCGCGAGGATATTTATGCACGCAATCTCTCGTTCTGACTATCTTCATTGACACTATCGATAATTTACCTCTAGAGAGCGTGAAATATATCACGCTACTGCTGGCAGGATGCCCAGAAATTCATGACTATTCATTGCAATTATCCTCGGAAGGAGGGTGGCTGTGTTGTTATTATGATAAAAATATGACAGCAGAAATAATGGCCGCAGAAATTGAAAAACATCTGGCTTTAACGAGGTATTTAGACAGTATTCTTTCTTGTCATAAAAATTCCGGTCAGCGGTGGAATGATGAAATTAAATAAAATAATAATTTATCCTACTCTATTCTTCTGTGCCATGACATATAGTCAAACATTAACCTGGGAAGGAAATGATTTTTCACTACGGGCGCGGAAAATACCCTTGTCGGCGGTTTTACAAAATCTTGCTGAAAATTACAACACACAGGTCATTATCGATCCCTCTATCTCTAATATGTTTAGTGGCGTAATCCCAAGTGCACCGCCAGTCGATATCTTGAATAGAATTTCGGCGCAATATAATTTGGCGACTTATCTTGATGGCAACACATTGTTTATTTATCCATCGTCACGGGTGACGCACAGTGTCATTACGCTGAACGCGTTGCCTGCGAAATCTTTCATTAGCTATTTGAAACAACGTGACGTGCCGGCGAGCAACAGTTGTGAGGTACGTACTATTCCCCGCGTCAACGCACTAGATATTAGCGGTGTTCCCGCCTGCCTGTCACGTATCACACAGTTGGCCTCCATGTTGGATGGCGAAATGACCAGGCAACGAGACGATGCGGTTAGTTTAACCGTCTATCCCCTTAAATATGCCACCGCAATGGACGACAGCTACCAGTATCGCGATCAAACGGTGGTGGTGCCGGGAATAGTGAGCGTGCTGCGTGATATGAGCCGTGGCAGTACACCGACCACCGACACGCTTTCTCCAGCGACACTGGGGCTGCCGATGTTTTCGGCTGATCCGCGCCAGAATGCGGTCATTGTGCGCGATCGCTCGGTCAATATGGCAGGCTACCGTAAGCTCATCAGTGAACTCGATCAACGTCCACAGATGATTGAAATTTCAGTAACCATTATAGATGTAGACGCAGGGGATATCAGCCAACTCGGCATCGACTGGAGTGCCGCGGTTTCTCTGGGCGGCGGTACGCTGTCCTTCAACGGTCCCGATAGTAATACCGGCGGCGGTTTTTCCACCGTTATCAGCAATACACCGAGTTTTATGGCACGTTTAGTCGCACTGGAGAGAAACTCTCATGCGTACATTCTGTCGCAGCCGTCGGTGGTTACGTTGAATAACATTCAGGCGGTATTGGATAAAAATATTACTTTTTACACCAAGCTTGAGGGAGATAAAGTGGCTAAATTGGAATCGATCACCACCGGTTCGCTGCTACGGGTAACGCCACGCTTACTGGAGGAGGGCGGTAAGCAAAATATCATGCTGAGTCTCAATATTCAGGACGGTCATCAAAATCCACCGATTAGCCCAAATGAACCACTACCGCAGGTAGAAAACTCCGAAATAGCATCGCAGGCCACGTTACAAGCGGGGCAAAGCCTGTTGTTAGGCGGATTTAAACAAGATAAACAGGTGCAGGCGCAAAATAAGATCCCGCTGCTGGGTGACATCCCCATTATTGGCCGTCTGTTCCGCAATGATACTAATCAAACCAGTAGCGTCATTCGCCTGTTTTTAATTAAGGCTACGGTAGCGCATAGCGAAAATAATCATGGATAGTGAGTGGAAAATTCGACTACTCGGTGGTGTTTTACACGGGCGCGAAGTGTGGTTGTCTGAGCGGCGACTTTCGGTGGGAGAACGGGGGTGTGATCTTTGTATTCCACTGAATAATCAAGGTAAAATTATTCTTTCGGCCACCGATGGACAAATGTTTATTGATGCGGGAAATGCGCCCGTACGCGTGAATGGCCGCCGACATAAACGTGGTATACCTTTACCGGCAGAAGGCGTATTGCAGACCTACGGTGTGGCAATGGCTTTTGGCAATCAGAAGGCTGATTTATCAACCTATCGATTGCATTCGGGGTCACCCGTGCTTTTTTGGGGAATGACACTGGCGTTTATGTTGTTGGTGGGCGCCTCAGCATTAGTACTTTGGGGCGGTAATGCTGTCACCACGCCGCCACCGAGTCTACCAATGCGGGTTGACGCTTTGCTGCGGCAAACGGGGTTGACGCAAATTAAAGTTAGTTGGGAACAGAATAGAACGTTACAACTCTCGGGCTACTGCGAAAACAGTGCATCACTGCAAGCTGCACGCCTAAAATTGGAGTCGTGGGGGGTGTTGTATCGTGACAACGTAATATGCACTGACCAGTTAATCAGAAACGTGCGTGATGTGTTGACACATGCGGGGTATGCTGATGCGCAGGTGAGCAGCACCACGCCAGGGGAGGTGCAGATCAGGGCGGATATCACGATGGGAAAACGCTGGGCCGCGATCCAGCCACTACTGGCTGAATTGCCGGGGTTAAAACATTGGCAAATTAACAATCCTCAAGAGATACAGGCTAAAACTATCATTGATGCATTAATACAAAATGGGCTGGCGGGGAGCGTTAGCGTCACGCCAGTAGGCCAGGCGTTTGTGATGAGCGGCGTACTTAATGCACAGCAGCAGCAAACCCTAAATCAATTGTTTGACCATATCCGCGAGCAATATCCCGGTATTGCGCTGAGCTACCAGAATGTTTCAGCCTCAAGTGAGGGTGGCCAAAGGCTTCCGTCGCCGATTGCTGCAATTGTACACGGTAGACAAGGGATCTATCTGGTGCTGGAAGACGGTGAACGGCTAAGAATAGGCAGCCAACTCCCTGATGGTAGTGAGGTGGTTGCTCTAAATGACCACGCGGTGGCGCTCAAATACCAGGGGGCATTGATTAACTATCCTTTTAATTTTTGAGCGGGGAATATCATGTCAACATTAACGCATTTAGAAGATAGCTTACGTGATTCAGATGAACAAACCAAGGAACGCCTCATGATATTGGCCGCTGTGTCTCATCGGTTGCTAATGGCTATGCAAGGGCCAACAAATCCGGAGCAATATCAGCGATTCACCTTATTGCTGGAAGCGGTCATTCAGGCAGAAGATATTATCAATGTAATTTACTTTCGCTATCACAATTACCGAATAAACATTACCGACACCGAATAAACATTACCGAATAATTTTTGATGATAATTATCCAGAGATAACGCCAGCGAGTAAATGACGTTAAATTTAATAATTAAGTCTGATTAGCTAAGTGGGGTAGTGCTATGCAAATAAATATTGAAGCGGAGAAAAAAAGAATAGAGCGAGAATGTTTGCGTCTGCAAAAATACTATTCACAATTCACCGAACTAAAGCAGTCTATTGCAGAGTTGATGAACAATGCACCAAAAAATTCACAGGCACAAAGCAAACTTAATGAACTTAACAGCCTGTTTCCCGATGGGATACGAGGGATGGAGCGTAGTGTTCAGCAGGATATGGAAGCGTTAAACGTGTCACTAAAAAAATTGAAATCTCAAATAAATCAAGCAGTCTCAAACTCAACTAAATAACTGAGGTTAAAATTATGACTGAAATAGCACCCACGAATATTCGTGCTCCTGTAGTTCTTTCTCAAGACAGTGTAGAAATGAAGAACTCTCCGGAAATAAGTGGTGATCAAGTCACGTTTAAAGACAATGACAAACGAGATAGTTTTTTTGAGTTTGCTTATTCAGTGATGATGGCCTTTCTGGTGTTTCAAAATACACGTCTGACCGATCTCTATCAACAGATGCAGGCCAGTACCAAAGACGCACGTAATACGCAAGAAATGGCAAACCGTGTGGATGAGGTGATTGCAAAAGCGGCTAAAGGCGATGATAAAACGCGAGAGGAAATACCGAAAGACGTCATCGATTATATGACTGACAACGGCATTTTGGTCAATAGTATGACCATCAAGGATTACATCAAAACACAGAGTGAAAAGCCGGGTGAACAACCAGGGTTGTTAGATAAAGGCTCACTCCAGGCGATCAAAGCCGCGCTCGACAATCGAGTTAGCGCTAAAACAGACTTATCAACACAACTGCAAATGAACATTCAGAAAATAATGCAAGTGTACAATGCACTTACTACTCAACTAACTGAGTTAATTAAGAAATTAGGAGAGTTGCTGGGTATGATTGCACAAAAAATGTACGGATAAGGATGCCGATGAATTCCCAAGAAACGCAGGCCATGTTGCAATTTTTTCAGCAAGGCGGCTCACTGCACATGTTGTTAGACAAAGAGGTAAGTGCCGAGCTGGATGTGCTATTTCGCTATGCTAAACAGCTTGTGGGTGTCGGGGAGTATGGTGCGGCAGCCCGGTTATTCAAGCTACTGACGCTCTACGACGGCTGGTCATTTGATTACTGGTTTGAACTCGGGGCGTGTTGTCAGGCGGATCGCGCATGGGTAGATGCCATTTATGCCTACGGGCGTGCAGCTCAAATTCGGATTTCTGCGGCACAAGCGCCCTGTGCTGCCGGTGAATGTTACCTCGCCTGCGGCAATCTGCCTTTTGCAGCCAAAGCCTTTCGTGCCGCTTTGCTGGTGTGCGGCAGAGAATGTGAGGAAGAATCCATGGAACAGGCAGACATCCGTCAACGTGCACTGGTGGGCTTAGCTAAAACAGGAGATGAAAATGAAAATGAATTCAATACCGACGGACAGCCTTTCCTTTGCTAACGACGGGCTTTACGGCGTTATCCCTAAGCCACAGGCACAAGCCGTAAGTCTGGCGAGTGGCGCACTTAGCTCTCGCCTCAATAATAATGTGAAAACCAGTTTTGGCGACAATAGCTACAGTCAGAAAACAATCGTCACCCCGGGGCAGGCCGAAAAGGCATTGCAGCGGCTATTAAGCACTGGTTCTGAGGGTATGCACCAACCCACATTGCGTGACGTGATGCAAATGGATCCGATGGTGTTGTCGGTTATGATGACGCAGTTGGTGCTAGACCTTTCCTCCAGTAACGCCAGCTCTATCTGTAAACAACTGGAGCGAGCAACAGAAGTACAGTCTGAACTGCGTAATAAGCAGGTGGAGAAGTATCAAGCGCAGATCAATGATAGCGTCGCGCAATCCGACCAGGCCCGTAAAGCCGCAATAGTAAATGTGATATTTAGCTGGATTATCGCTGCCGTTGAGACTGTCGTCGGTGTGCTGAAAATAATGGAAGGGCTCGTTACCGCCAATCCACTGGCGGTAGCCAGTGGTGCCGCTTATCTCACTGCCGGAGTCGCTGGGATGGTAAAAGCCGGAGCCGAAACAGCACTGTTATTGGGCGCGGATAAAGAGACTTGTAACGATGTCATCAAAGTGGCTGGCACGGTACAAAGCGCCAGTGAGGGCGTAGCGCTGGTGCTGGATGTTGTCCAGATTGGCCGAGGTATCAGAGCCGCAGGTGAACTGACGAAGGAGGCAGTAAAAACAGCGGTGAAAGAGGGGCTAGGGCATAGCACCAAAGTGCGTACGGCGATGAGTGTTTTGGGTTTGTCAGGCGGTGTGAACAGCATAGCTAAGGGCGCAGTTGGTATTGAAACCGCCGAACTGCAACAAAACATTGACCGATTGGTTGTTCAGCAAGGCTTTATTGATTTTGTGCAGAACTGGACCGAAGACCGTAAGAAAATTCAGCAAAAACAGCTAAGAGAAGCCTATCAACAAGGCGCTGATGTGATCAGGCGCGCTTCAGAAGTTATCGATAACTATGGTACGGCGCTGGCAAATATTGCTGGAGCCCGTGCCTGAGGAGGATGTATGGTAAATGTTACAGTATTGGCGCCGTCCACACCGCCCACTATTGACGGCAACCAACCGGTACAGATCGGCAGTAGCACAGCCATTGATAGCAGTGACAAGGTGTCAATGGTTTTAGATGCGTTTTCAGCCATTTTCAGTGAAATTTTTAACAAGCTGCTGTTGCTCATCAAACAGTTACGCGATGTCATGCAGTTCTATAACGAGAAAAAACAGGAATTGGGTTGGGGGCTAGAAGTCAACGCTCTTGAGAAAAAATATGAGTCCATTGATAAAACTTTTGCTGCGTCAAAGCTTCAGGCGATGGGCAGTATATTATCCGGTCTCACCAGCACTATCGGTGCCGGTATCGGTGCTTCTAAGGGTTTTCTTGATGCAGGAGCGCAGATAGGTGGCGGTGTAGGGAAGTCGGTAGACGGGATATTTTCAATGCATTCGGCGGAGGAAAACCGTGAAGCCCAGGCTAGCAATGCCATCGCCGAACTGCAACAAAAAGGGGCGCAGTCGTATACGAAAACCCTTGATGACATCCTTGTGAAGGCCCGCGAGATCATGCAACGAGCAGTGGATATGGGACACAACCTCGTTGAGGTGCTTGCGCAGGTATGGCGTGCTATGTCGCGTTAATGCCGGAGAGGTCTTGATGGATGAGATGACGCGTCAACTACGTCATGAGGGTCTGCATCCACAACCTGCATTTTTAGCGGGTTGTGGGCTGTTGATAGGGCAACAAGTCGAGCTTTATCCCTATCGGCTTATTTATCGCATTGATGCAGGTAACTTCATCCTGTGTAATTTTAACCGCGTGCCGGATAGCGTGCCACAATTGTCATCGCTATT
>JBEGTQ010000028.1:0-22635 GCA_041179305.1 Pseudomonadota bacterium
AACAGAGTCATGCCACAATTCAAAATGGATGGCAAAGTGGTATTTGATCGGCCAATAGACTGGAGCGAAGGCTTTATTCAAACACTAGAACCACGCGTACAATACTTCTACGTTCCTTACCGCAATCAGGATGATATCTATATTTACGACACCACGCTGATGCAGTCTGACTACGCGGGTTTGTTCCGCGATCGTACTTATAGCGGCCTGGATCGTATTGCTTCTGCTAATCAGATTACTACCGGTATAACCTCGCGCATATATGATGATGCACTGATTGAACGTTTTAACGTTTCGGTTGGTCAAATCTATTACTTTAGCCGTTCACGGACGGGTAATCGTGAAGCTATCGATAACAGCGATGATACCGGTAGCCTGGTTTGGGCAGGTGATTCATTCTGGCGTATCAGTGATCAACTGGGTCTGAAAGGTGGCGCACAGTATGATACCCGTTTGGGTAGCCTGACGCAGGGCAATGCCGTCTTCGAGTACAAAAAAGACTCAGAACGTTTGATTCAATTGAATTATCGTTATGCCAGCCCAGAATATATTCAGGCAGCAGTGCCGAATGTAAGAAATCCGGGTTATCAGCAGGGCATTTCCCAGGTTGGTGCCACTGCCAGTTGGCCGGTCGTTGACCGCTGGGCATTGGTCGGCGCTTATTACTACGACACCAAAGCCAATCAGCCTGCCAGCAAGCTAATTGGCGTGCAATACAACACATGCTGCTGGGCGATAAGATTGGGCTATGAACGTAAAATCACTGGCTGGAATTCACAAAATCAAACCAGTAAATATGAGAATAGCTATGTCTTTAACCTCGAATTACGTGGTTTGAGTAGCGATCACAGCCTGGGTGCCGAACAACTGCTGGGCTCGGGTATTCTGCCTTATCAAAGTGCTTTCTGATACTTAATAATACAGTGAATACAGTGAATACAGTGAATACAGTGAACTTTAACCCGCGAAAGCGGATTACATAAATGGAAAAGGTATGAATAACTGGAGAACGCTTATTCTCGGATTGGTCTTCTGTGCCAATACCGCGTTCGCAGCACCACAAGATGTTGATAAAGTTGCCGCCGTGGTCAATAACGGTGTCGTTCTGCAAAGTGATGTCGACGGTTTGTTACAGTCGGTGAAACTGAATGCACAACAAGCCGGGCAACAGATTCCTGATGATGCGACACTGCGCCATCAGATTCTTGAGCGTCTGATCATGGATAATATCCAATTACAGATGGCCAAAAAGATAGGAATTACTGTCAGTGACGAAGCTCTGGATAAAGCTATTGCTGATATCGCCGCGAAAAACCAGATGACATCTGCACAGATGCGCAGCCGTCTGGCTGCTGATGGCTTGAATTACAGCACTTACCGCGAACAAATCCGCAAAGAGATGCTAACGTCGGAAATCCGTAACAACGAAGTTCGCCGCCGCATAACCATTTTGCCGCAGGAAGTGGAGTCGCTGGCTAAGCAAATTGGTGATCAAACCAGTGGTGATACAGAACTAAACCTTAGCCACATCCTGATCCCATTGCCTGAAAACCCATCCCAGCAGCAAGTTGATCAGGCTGAAAACTTGGCTAAAACACTGGTGACCGAGATTAAAAGCGGCGCTGATTTCGGTAAATTGGCTATCGCCAACTCTGCAGACTCTCAAGCGCTGAAAGGTGGCCAGATGGGCTGGGGCAAATTGCAAGAGTTGCCATCTCTGTTCGCTGAAAGGCTGCAATCAGCAAATAAAGGTGATGTGATTGGCCCTATCCGTTCCGGTGTTGGCTTCCATATTCTGAAAGTCAATGATATTCGTGGTACGGATAAAACGGTTTCTGTTACTGAAGTTCATGTTCGTCATATCTTGCTAAAACCCTCACCGGTAATGACCGATGATCAGGCTCTCGCCAGGTTAACGGCTGCGGCTGCAGACATTAAAAGCGGAAAAAGCAGCTTTGCGACTATTGCCAAAGAAATTTCTCAGGATCCAGGTTCAGCCCAACAAGGTGGCGATCTGGGCTGGGCATCGCCGGATATTTATGATCCTGCATTCCGTGATGCTGTAATGAAGTTGAATAAAGGCGAAATCAGTGCGCCAGTTCACTCCTCATTCGGCTGGCACTTAATTCAACTCGTCGATACACGTCAGGTCGATAAAACAGATGCAGCGCAGAAAGACAGGGCTTACCGCATGCTTTTTAGCCGTAAATTTGCTGAAGAAGCACAAACCTGGATGCAAGAGCAACGGGCCGCTGCTTATGTGAAAATTCTTGATGGTAGTAATGCACGATCACAATAATCGAATCGCGATCACCCCCGGCGAACCCGCTGGGGTTGGGCCGGATTTAGTTATCGCCTTGGCTCAGCAAAATTGGCCTGTTGAGCTGGTCGTGTGCGCTGATCCGGCTCTGCTACTGGCGCGCGCAGAACAACTTAACCTGCCCTTGCAGCTACGTGAGTATCAACCCCGGCAGCCGGCAATGGCACAGCAAGCAGGATCACTAACCATTTTACCGATAAGAACCGCCGCAGCAGTGATCCCAGGCAATCTTAACGTGCTAAACAGTCACTATGTTGTGGAAACCTTAGCGAAGGCGTGTGATGGCGCGATAAGTGGTGAGTTTGCGGCACTGGTTACCGGGCCGGTACAAAAAAGTACTATCAATGATGCAGGTATCCCGTTTATCGGGCATACCGAATTCTTTGCTGATCGCAGCCTCTGCTCTCGGGTGGTAATGATGCTGGCAACAGAAGGGCTACGCGTTGCTTTGGCAACAACCCACCTGCCGTTGCTTGACGTACCAGGTGCGATTACTCAGGCCAGCTTGCATGAAGTGATCACTATTCTTGATAACTCACTGAAAACCCAATTTGGCATTAACCAGCCGCAAATTTATGTCTGTGGGCTTAACCCTCATGCTGGCGAAGGTGGCCATATGGGCCACGAAGAGATCGATACAATTATTCCCGCATTGGATAGACTGCGTCAACAGGGGATAAATCTTATCGGCCCGCTACCCGCAGATACGCTATTTCAGCCTAAATATCTGCAACGGGCAGATGCAATTCTCGCGATGTATCATGATCAAGGGCTGCCAGTTCTGAAGTATCAAGGGTTTGGTCGGGCAGTAAATATCACTCTCGGTCTGCCTTTTGTCCGCACTTCCGTCGATCACGGTACCGCTTTAGAACTCGCCGCAACCGGTTCTGCCAATGTGGGTAGTTTCATTGCGGCATTAAATTTAGCCATTAAAATGATAAATAACAGCAATGAATAATAGAGTCCACCAAGGGCATTTTGCCCGTAAACGCTTTGGGCAAAACTTTTTAAATGATCAGTTTGTTATCGACAGTATTGTCTCTGCTATTCATCCGGTTCCCGGTGAAGCCGTGGTTGAAATTGGCCCTGGCTTGGGTGCGTTAACTCAGCCCGTCGCGGCCCGCATGGACCATATGACCGTGATCGAACTGGATCGCGATCTGGCGGCGCGTTTAGCCAGCCATCCACAACTCAACGATAAGCTGACCATCCATCAGGAAGATGCGATGAAAATCAACTTTTCCCAATTAGCAGAACAAGCAGGGCAGCCGCTGCGGGTCTTTGGTAACTTGCCATACAACATTTCGACCCCACTGATGTTCCATCTTTTCAGCTATACTGATGCTATCCGCGACATGCATTTCATGTTGCAAAAAGAGGTGGTTAATCGCCTGGTTGCTGGCCCTAACAGTAAAGCTTATGGTCGTCTGACAGTAATGGCACAATATTATTGCAACGTAATTCCGGTGCTGGAAGTACCGCCAACTGCATTTACCCCAGCCCCTAAAGTTGACTCTGCCGTGGTGCGCCTGATACCGCATGTAAATATGCCCAATCCGGTGGGTGATGTGCGGATGCTTAGCCGCATTACTACACAAGCTTTCAACCAGCGCAGAAAAACCGTGCGTAACAGCTTGGGTGATTTATTCACACCAGAGCAGTTAATCGAATTAGGTATTGACCCAATACTGCGGGCAGAAAATATCTCGGTAGCGCAGTACTGTAAGCTGGCGAACTGGCTTTCAGCTCAATCGACACCACAGGAATAAGCAGGAGCACGCTATGATTGAACAGCCCCGTGTTTGTGTTCAGGTGCAAAGTATCTATGTAGAAACCCAATCGATACCAGAAGAAGAACGTTTCGTCTTCGCCTATACTGTGACGATTCGCAATTTGGGCCGTTCAAATGTGCAACTGATTGGCCGATATTGGTTAATTACCAATAGCAATGGCCGAAAAACTGAAGTTCAGGGGGAAGGGATCATTGGTGAACAGCCTTTGATCTTGCCAGGTAATGAGTTCCAATACACCAGCGGTGCGGTTCTGGAAACGCCACTAGGTACTATGGAAGGGCATTATGAAATGGTTGACCACCTTGGTCAGGCTTTCCGTACTGCAATTCCGGTGTTCCGCTTAGCGATCCCAGCACTGATCCATTAACCTGACTTATCAATTATGTCTACTTATCTTATTGGTGATGTTCATGGCTGCTTCCATGAATTGCTGGCGCTATTAGCGCAGGTAAACTTCGATCCGCAGCAGGATACGTTATGGCTAACCGGTGATTTAGTCGCGCGTGGCCCCGCTTCACTGGATGTTTTACGCTATATACGCTCATTAGAACCCTCGGTTCGCATGGTGCTAGGCAATCACGACATACATTTACTGGCGGTGTACGCGGGTGTTAGCCGTAATAAACCCAAAGATAATATTACTCCCCTGCTTGAAGCATCTGACGCCGACGAGCTCATTAATTGGCTACGTCGCCAGCCGATGTTACAGGTTGATAGCAAGTTAAAAATAATCATGGCCCACGCAGGTATCACACCACAGTGGGATATCGAAACAGCCCAAATGTGTGCTCGCGAAGTAGAGTCGGTATTAAGCAGTGACAGCTATCCATTGTTTCTTGATGCTATGTATGGCGATATGCCGAATAACTGGTCTCCAGAGCTCTCCGGGCTGGCACGTTTGCGATTTAGCACCAATGCACTCACCCGCATGCGCTATTGCTTTCCTAACGGGCAACTGGATATGACCTGTAAAAATACGCCAGAGAACGCTCCTGCTCCGCTCAAACCTTGGTTTGACCTGCCGGGAAGGGTTGATCCTGAATATTCGATTATTTTTGGCCACTGGGCAGCACTGGAAGGCAAAGGTATTCCTAAGGGTATTTACGGCCTGGACACTGGTTGTTGCTGGGGTGGCGATTTAACACTATTACGTTGGGAAGATAAACGTTACTTTACACAACATGCTTTTAAGGCTGACATCGGCATAACCAGCACTGATGAAACAGTCGCGGTATCAAAAAATCCCTCTAATTATCCGTAACATATCATGATGAGATTACATAACTATAAGTAAGTGATTCCGGTTATTGAGTGTAGCCAACACATCTGTAACTTGAAAAATATGACGGACACAATAAAAAACCTGTTAATTAACAGGCTCAGACTGATGATAAACCTCAATGTCTCGATTTCAAAGGGCGAAGATGGATAGAAGAGTAAATCGCCCGCGTCAAAGATGGCGCGATGTGAGCCATTAGAAGGGATTTTACAGGATCCCTACGATCTGCCGACTCTCGCAGCCATTGTCATTTTATTATTAATTTTCAAGCCATTACATTCCTGGCTTGAGGTTATAACTGCTATTAACGGCGCTCAAGGATCTCGAAGCAATAACTGTGTGAGTTTGCTTCATCTGCATCGTGAAACTCAGTGAATGTGCTTTCCCATTCATCAGGTTCATAATCAGGGAAATGGGTATCGCCACCGACTTCAGCATCGATATGTGTAAGATACATACGATCAGCGCGATCTAAAAATTGCTTATAAACACGCCCACCGCCCATGATCATGACTTCTTCGACATCGCCAGCTAACGTCAGAGCTTGCTCAATTGAAGTCACCCACGTTACTCGATCGTCAGTACCGGGTCGGCTGCTAATAACAATGTTCAACCGCCCCGGTAGCGGGCGACCGATGGATTCGAACGTCTTACGACCCATAATTACCGGCTTATTTAGTGTGTTGCGTTTGAACCATGCTAAATCAGCCGGTAAATGCCACGGCATGGCGTTTTCCATACCAATAACGCGATCCGCTGCCATGGCAGCGATAAGGCTAATAATCATTTTTAAACCCTGTAGGCTGCAAGAGCCAGTACCAAAAAATTGTTCACACTATACGTAAAGCCTAATCAAGCGTCGATAGAGATAAGCAGGCTAATCACACATATAAGATTGCTCTTAACCCGATACAACAACACCCGATACGACAACAGAGAAGAAGAAAAACCCTACACACCAGCATGGTTGCGATATAATCGTGTATCCGGCAAAAATAAACCGATCACCATCGTGAGCATAAAAAAGGCGATGTCACCATCACCCTTTTTATAACCAAATTAAGCTTTCATATTTTTAATATTGGCATGCATTTCTTGCACTGAAATCACTTGCTCGGTTGGATCCGCATTCAATGCCATCGCAGTGGCAAAACCACCGTTCAAGGTAGTGTCATAATGCACTTTATATTGCAACGCACTGCGGCGGATAAGTTTGGAGTCTTCAATCGCCTGACGCCCTGCCGTTGTATTCACAATATAGGTGTATTCACCATTCTTGATACGGTCCTGAATGTGTGGGCGGCCTTCATGCACCTTGTTGACCAGGCGTGGATTTATTCCTGCCTCACCCAGAACCACCGCCGTGCCGTGAGTAGCATCCAGTTCAAAGCCTTGTTTCAGCAACTTGGCCGCCAGATCCACCACCCGATGCTTATCACCTTCGCGCACTGATAACAACGCACGCCCACTCTTTTTCATGCCAGACTGGCTACCCAGCATCGCTTTGGAGAAAGCCTCTGCGAAAGTACGCCCAACCCCCATCACCTCACCGGTAGATCGCATCTCTGGCCCTAAAATCGGGTCAACACCTGGGAATTTATTGAACGGCAAAACCACTTCTTTCACCGAGTAGTAAGGTGGAATAATCTCTGCCAAAACTCCCTGATCTGCCAGTGATTGCCCTGCCATAACCCGCGCCGCAATTTTTGCCAGCGGCATGCCGGTTGCTTTAGAAACGAAAGGCACCGTACGGGCCGCACGCGGGTTAACTTCAATCAAATAAACTTCATTGTTTTTCACGGCAAACTGCACGTTCATCAAACCGCAAACACCGAGTTCAAAGGCCAGTTTTTTCACTTGCTGACGCATCACATCCTGAATTTCTTTACTCAGAGTGTAAGCAGGCAATGAACATGCAGAATCACCGGAATGAACTCCTGCTTGCTCAATGTGTTCCATAATGCCGCCAATCAGCACACGCTCACCATCGCAAATGGCATCGACATCCACTTCTACTGCATCATCCAGGAAACGGTCCAACAGTACTGGTGCATCATTCGAGACACTGACTGCATTTTGGAAGTAACGGCGCAGGTCAACTTCGTCATAAACGATTTCCATCGCACGGCCACCCAGAACATAGGAAGGACGCACCACCAGCGGATAACCCAGACCAACCGCTTTTTCTACTGCCTGTTCGATGGTTGCTACCGTAGCGTTAGCCGGTTGTTTCAGGCCCAGACGGTTTACCGCCTGCTGGAAACGCTCACGGTCTTCGGCGCGGTCAATGGAGTCCGGGCTGGTGCCAATAATCGGCACACCAGCAGCTTCCAGCTCGCGCGCCAATTTCAGTGGTGTCTGCCCGCCGTATTGCACGATAACACCTTGTGGTTTCTCGATCCGCACGATTTCCAGTACATCTTCCAGTGTGACTGACTCGAAGTAGAGACGATCAGAGGTATCATAGTCAGTTGAAACTGTTTCAGGGTTACAATTTACCATGATGGTTTCAAAACCGTCTTCACGCAGTGCCAATGATGCGTGTACACAGCAATAGTCGAATTCAATACCTTGACCGATACGGTTTGGGCCGCCCCCCAGCACCATCACTTTTGGGCGGCCGCGGGTTGGATTGGATTCACACTCTTCCTCGTAGGTTGAGTACATGTAAGCCGTATCAGTTGAGAATTCAGCCGCACAGGTATCTACACGTTTGTAAACCGGATGCAGGCCATACTCATAACGCAGCTTACGCACTTCACTTTCAGCCACACCGGCCAATTTTGCCAAACGAGCATCGGCGAAACCTTTGCGTTTCAACTGGCGCATGAATTCAATATTCAGGCCATTAATGCCGCACTCTGCCACACTCTCCTCAAGACGAACCAGCTCTTCAATCTGCACCAAAAACCAGCGATCAATATTGGTCAGATTGAACACGCCATCAACTGACATTCCAGCACGCAAAGCATCCGCGATATACCAGATACGGTCGGAACCTGCTTCTTTCAGCTCACGACGAATTTTGGTCAGCGCTTCAGGATCATCCAGACTCACTACCGGGTCAAAACCGGTCGCACCCACTTCCAATCCACGCAGTGCTTTTTGCAGCGATTCCTGCAAAGTACGGCCAATCGCCATTACTTCGCCGACCGATTTCATCTGGGTTGTCAGACGATCATTGGCACCGACAAATTTTTCGAAGTTAAAGCGTGGAATTTTGGTCACAACGTAGTCGATGGATGGCTCAAAGGACGCCGGAGTGCGGCCACCAGTGATGTCATTGATTAATTCGTCCAGCGTATAACCTACCGCCAGCTTAGCCGCGATTTTGGCAATCGGGAAACCCGTCGCTTTGGAGGCCAGAGCGGAGGAGCGAGATACTCGTGGGTTCATTTCAATAACAATCAAACGGCCATTTTTCGGGTTAACTGAGAACTGCACGTTGGAGCCACCAGTTTCTACGCCGATTTCACGCAGCACTGCCATTGAGGCATTACGCATGATTTGGTATTCTTTGTCGGTCAAGGTTTGGGCGGGTGCAACGGTGATGGAGTCGCCAGTATGGATGCCCATCGCATCGAAGTTTTCAATTGAGCAGACGATGATGCAGTTGTCGTTTTTATCACGCACCACTTCCATCTCATACTCTTTCCAACCAATCAGTGACTCATCAATCAACAGCTCTTTAGTGGGCGATAAATCCAAACCGCGCTCACAAATTTCTTCAAATTCTTCACGATTATACGCGATACCGCCACCGGTGCCCCCCATAGTAAAGGATGGACGGATAATACACGGAAAGCCAACATCACTCGCTACAGCCAGCGCTTCTTCCATGTTGTGGGCGATGCCTGAACGCGCGGTATCCAGACCAATTTTCTTCATCGCAATATCAAAGCGACGGCGGTCTTCAGCTTTATCAATGGCATCCGCAGTTGCACCAATCATGGTGACACCAAATTCAGCCAGAACCCCCTGACGTTCCAGTTCCAACGCACAGTTCAGTGCAGTCTGGCCGCCCATGGTGGGTAATACAGCGTCCGGGCGTTCTTTCTCAATAATTTTGCGCACCACTTCCCAGTGAATCGGCTCGATGTAAGTTGCATCAGCCATTTCTGGGTCAGTCATGATGGTTGCCGGGTTAGAATTCACCAGAATGATACGGTAACCTTCTTCACGCAGTGCTTTGCAAGCCTGAGCACCTGAGTAATCAAATTCGCATGCCTGGCCGATAACAATTGGGCCTGCGCCCAGAATCAGGATGCTATTTATATCTGTACGTTTTGGCATGGTTTGATGCTCCTGATTATTTATTAGGGTGGCTACAGCTTGCAGATGTTGCGCGATAGGCTTTGATCAATTCGATAAAGTGATTAAACAACGGAGCCGAATCGTGCGGCCCGGGGCTGGCTTCCGGATGGCCCTGGAAGCTGAACGCTGCTTTATCGGTACGATGAATCCCTTGTAGGGAACCATCAAATAAAGACACATGCGTAGTGCGCAGATTAGATGGCAAGGAGGCCTCATCCACCGCGAAGCCGTGGTTCTGTGCGGTGATCATCACGCAACCGACGTCCAAGTCTCTGACCGGATGGTTACCACCATGGTGACCAAATTTCATTTTCACTGTTTTCGCACCACTGGCCAGCGCCAGTAATTGGTGGCCTAAGCAGATGCCGAATAGCGGAATGTCGGTTTCCAGAAAACGTTTGATCGCTGTGATGGCATAATCACAGGGTTCAGGGTCACCCGGGCCGTTGGATAAGAAAATACCATCCGGGCTCAGTTTCAAAACCTCTTCTGCGGGTGTTGCTGCTGGAACGACGGTCAGGCGGCAACCTCTGTCCACCAGCATGCGCAGGATATTGCGCTTCACACCGTAATCGTAAGCCACTACATGGAATGGCAAATCTTCTGGTTGCATGGCCGCAGACAAGCCACCTTCCAATGTCCAGCTACCTTGCAGCCAGTCATAACGCTCTTTGGTCGTCACTTCTTTTGCCAGATCCATTCCCTTCAAACCTGGGAAAGCTTTCGCTTTTTCCAGCGCCAAAGCCGCATCAGACAAGTCACCCACCATAATGCAACCGTTTTGTGCCCCTTTTTCGCGTAGTAAACGGGTCAGTTTACGGGTATCAATATCCGCAATCGCGACAATATTGTGACGCTTGAGATACTCAGCCAGGCCTTCTTCATTACGGTAGTTGCTGGCGATCAAGGGCAGGTCGCGAATCACAAGGCCTTGCGCGTGTACTGTGGAGGATTCTTCATCGGAAGCATTAGTGCCGACATTGCCAATATGAGGATAAGTAAGAGTAACGATCTGGCGGGAGTAGGAAGGATCAGTGAGGATTTCTTGATAACCGGTCATCGACGTATTGAAGACCACTTCCCCCACCGTCGTACCCGCGGCCCCAATGGCTCGACCGTAAAATTGGGTTCCGTCTTCGAGAACCAATAGCGCTGACTTAATCAATATACCCTCCAGGTAATAAATAGTCACATTATTTGCATATTAATTCATACATGGCATTCTAAACCAATGCAAAAACCGCTCTCGAAGCTAATTTTTGGCAAATTGTGCGCATTTTAATGATGAGTGATATCCTTGTCTAGCCAAAGTGGCATTTTTTGTCTGCTTTTCACCGTTTTCATTGAAATAAGTCGGTTATCGCAGCAAAAATACGAGTCAACTTAACATAGTGAACGTTTGCGAGGGTAGATAATCAATAAATATCGTTTGCGGCAATAAAAATAAGGCGTCGAGTTTAATTAAGAGGTTAAAAGGAGAAATATAACAGGAAAACATAAAAAAACAGAGCTTAGACAGAATAATTTACACGAAATTAAAATTTAAACAAAGTAAAAATAAACGACAAAAAATAACTTTTTTTATCAAGTAATTATAATAATAAAAGTTATCATTAACTGTGCTTTATATCTTTAAAGTTCGTTTAAATTCAGTACGTCACGCATATCAAATAAGCCATTCTTACGTTTAGATACCCAAATGGCTGATTTTACTGCTCCATTGGCAAATGTCATGCGACTGGAGGCTTTATGAGTGATTTCAATCCGCTCGCCAATATCAGCAAACATGGCGGTATGTTCCCCGACAATATCACCAGCACGCACGGTTGCAAAACCGATAGTCCCTGGTTTACGTTGACCGGTATGGCCTTCACGGCTATACACAGCACAATCTTTCAACGAACGCCCCAAAGAATCCGCAATAGCCTCACCCATTGCCAAAGCAGTACCTGAAGGTGCATCAACTTTATGGCGATGATGTGCTTCAATAATTTCGATATCGGTATAATCACCCATCACTTTCGCCGCTTTTTCAAGCAGCTTCAACACCAGGTTTAAGCCAACGCTGAAGTTAGCAGCGAATACGATGCCGATATCCGTCGCTGCCTGCCTAATCGCCGCTTTAGCGGTATCATCAAAACCCGTGGTGCCGATCACCATCGCTTTACGCTGCTTACGGCAAAGGGCTAAATGTTCCAGCGTGCCTTCAGGGCGGGTAAAATCGATCAACACATCAAAATGATCAATTACCTTAGATAAATCATCACTTATCGTCACGTTTAACAACCCAAGCCCCGCCAGTTCACCCGCATCGCTACCGACCAACGTAGAACCTCGTCGCTCAATGGCTGCCCCCAGCACCACACCTTCAGTCTGTGTCACGGCCTGAATAAGCTGCCGTCCCATACGTCCACTCGCGCCAACAACAGCAATTCGAATTGTTGAATCAACCATAAGCCCTCTTCATTGTTGCGTCATTCCCCTGACCAGGGTGCAGGTTAGTTGCCCATTGTAGGCTCTACCAGCCGATTTAAGTTGTATTAGAAAAAATGATATCCGCGCGTTTTTATCAGTGAAACCGCTTAATTTTGCATCTTGCTGTTATTTCGCATATTCATGCAGTTATAGTAATATATAGCGATTAAAAAAGCAGCTCCGAGACTGCTTTTAAACACTTAACTCATGTGTCAGTTAGTCGATCAACTTAACATCAACACGCAGTTCTTTCGGCACTTCAAAAACAATACTCTCTTCACGGCCCGCCAACTCAATTGACTCGCCAGCACCGAGCGTTTGCAGGCGCTTTATCACCTGTTGCACCAGAATATCAGGTGCAGATGCCCCGGCAGTGACGCCGATACGTGCTGCATCGCACAACCAAGATTTCTGAATATCAGACGCAGAGTCAATCAGATAGGCCGGTTTCCCCATCCGTTGGGCCAATTCAGCCAATCGGTTGGAGTTAGACGAGTTTTTCGAGCCAACCACCAACACAATATCGGCGTCGTTTGCCAGTCCACGCACCGCTTCCTGCCGGTTGGTGGTGGCGTAACAGATGTCATCTTTACGTGGGCCAATTATCTTCGGAAAGCGCTTATGTAAAGCATCAATAACCGCTGAAGTATCGTCAACAGATAAGGTGGTTTGCGTCATAAAGCACAGATGATTCTCATCTTTAACGTTCAATTGCCAGACATCATCAGGGGACTCGACCAGATACATTCCCCCTTTTGGATTGCTATACTGTCCCATCGTCCCTTCCACTTCAGGATGACCGGCGTGGCCAATCAGAATGGCCTCTTTACCCTTACGACTGGCACGCGCAACTTCCATATGGACTTTGGTCACTAATGGGCAGGTAGCATCAAACAGCATCGTCAATTGACGTGCACGGGCTTCGGCACGGACAGCCTGCGATACGCCGTGGGCTGAGAAAATCAAAATGGAGCCATCTGGCACCTCAGAGATTTCCTCAATAAAGATGGCACCGCGTTCGCGCAAGCTATCGACCACATAGCGGTTATGAACCACTTCGTGACGTACATAAATAGGTGCACCGTACATTTCAATTGCGCGTTCTACAATACTGATAGCCCGATCAACACCGGCACAAAAGCCGCGTGGATTAGCCAGCAATATCTGCATGTATTGCCTCCTGTTGAGAGTCAATCTCCAGTACTTCGATGTCAAAACTGACCGACTGCCCCGCTAACGGGTGATTAAAATCAACAGTAATAGATTCTTCTGCCACTTCCCGCACCACACCGGGCATTTCACTGCCATCACGGGAAGTAAACAGCATAATGGTACCGGCATCCGGCACGCCGGTTTGTGCAAAATCACGACGAGTAAAATACTGAATCAGGTCTGGATTATCCAAACCAAATGCATCGCCAGGTTGCAAGGTAAACGTGTGTTTATCACCCACTTTTAACCCAACCAACTGTTGCTCCAGCGCATCTGATAAGCTGCCATCACCTAAGCGGAATAATGCCGGTTTACCGTGGGTACGTGTCGATTCTGCCGTAGAGCCATCTTCCAGCGTCAAAGTGAAATGCACCAATACGGCGCTATTGTCTTGTATGTGACAACCTTGCTCATGCTCAGACATCTCACTCCCCTTTGTTTATCGCCGTTTTTTCAGCAGGGCTTAAAAAGCCTTCGAATATGACCAGCGCAGCACCGATACAAATAGCCGTATCGGCGATGTTAAATGTTGGGAAGTGCCAGTTATTGACGTGAAAGTCGATAAAGTCGATCACTGCGCCATGCACCATGCGATCAAACAAGTTACCTAATGCGCCGCCGATAATCAGCGCATAAGCACAGTTCAACATGCGCTGTTTTGCCGTCGAGCGATACATCAGTACCATCAATACTACTGAGATACCAATCGCTATTCCTGCAAAAAACCAGCGTTGCCAACCACTTTTATCCGCCAGGAAACTGAATGCCGCACCAAAGTTCTGCGCATACGTCAGGTTGAAAAAAGGAATCAATGGTACAGACTCATACAGGGCAAAGTGAGCCATGACCCACTGTTTGCTACTGAGATCCAAAATAACCACTACTACCGCCAGCCATAACCAGCGCAATCCGGTCGAACACATAGGTTTACTCATTAGGCGAATTTACGCTCTTCGCCATTACCGGCAAGATTAGTGACACAGCGGCCGCACAGCTCAGCATGTTCCGCTACCAAACCGATGTCTTGAGTGTAATGCCAGCAACGTGGGCACTTCTCACCATCAGCTTTATTAAAAGTAATTTTCAACCCGGCAATCAGCTCACTTTGTTGCGCGTCATCGCCGGCTTCAGCATAAGCGGCTACTTTCGCAGCAGAAGTCAGTAATACAAAACGCAGCTCATCTTGCAAACTGTTCAAACGCGCAGCCAGTTCAGGCTCTGCGAACAAAGTTACTGCCGCTTCCAATGCACCCCCAATCTGCTTATCGCTACGAGCCTGTTCCAATACTTTGTTCACTTCGCCGCGAACTTTCAGCAGTTCGGCCCAGAAAGTATCGCTCATATCTTCATCGCCTGCCAACCCAAACAGACCGTCATACCACTCTTCAGTGAAGACATACTGTTGGCGTTTGCCTGGCAAATGGTGCCAAATTTCATCTGCGGTGAACGACATGATTGGTGCCATCCAGCGCACCAATGCTTCTGCAATATGGAACAGCGCACTCTGGCAACTACGGCGGGCTATACCGTCGCTTTTCGCGGTGTACTGACGATCTTTAATGATATCCAGATAAAAGGAACCCATTTCAACCGAACAGAACTGCATCAAACGCTGCACCACTAAGTGGAAATCATAATTTTCGTACGCTGCCATGATCTCAGCTTGTGCGGCTTGCGCTCGGCCTACTGCCCAGCGATCCACTATGACCATCTGTTCCGGTTTCACCTGATGCAGCGCCGGATCAAACCCATTCAGGTTAGCCAACAGGAAACGTGCGGTGTTACGAATGCGACGATAAGAATCCGCAGAGCGTTGCAGAATTTCATCAGAAACAGCAATTTCACCGGTGTAATCGGTTGATGCCACCCACAAACGCAGGATGTCACCACCCAGTTTGTTTATCACACCTTGCGGGCTGATGGTATTACCGATGGATTTGGACATCTTGCGCCCCTGACCATCAACGGTAAAACCATGAGTTAGTACCTGACGATAAGGCGCTTTGCCTTTGATAGCGGTCGCAATCATCAATGAAGACATAAACCAACCACGGTGTTGATCGGAACCCTCCAGATACATATCCGAATTATGCCCGCCAAACTCAGGGCGGGCGTCAACCACTGATGAGTGGGTTGAACCAGAGTCAAACCATACGTCCAGAGTGTCTGGCACTTTGACATAATCAGCCGCATCTGCGCCTAAAATTTCAGCCGGATCCAGATCCCACCATGCCTGAATGCCGTCTTGCTCAACGCGCATGGCGACTTTTTCCATCAGTTCAGTGCTACGTGGATGAAGCGCTTCGGTCTCTTTGTGCACAAACAGAGACATCGGTACCCCCCAAGTACGCTGACGCGAAATACACCAGTCAGGGCGGTTTGCTACCATCGTTTCAATGCGCGCCTGGCCCCAATCTGGGATCCACTGCACGCCTTTGATCTCTTCCAGCGACTGTTTACGCAGGCCTTTTTGATCCATGCTGATAAACCATTGCGGTGTGGCCCGGAAGATAATCGGTGTTTTATGACGCCAACAGCATGGGTAGCTGTGAACCCATTTTTCAACTTTCAGCAATGCGCCTTTTTCGCGCAGCAGCTCAACAATCACATCATTGGCCTTGAACACGAACAGGCCATCCAACGTTGGGTAAGTCCCCGCCAAATAACAACCGTTCGGGCCAACCGGGTTAGCAATTTCCAAACCGCACTTCTGACCGATAACAAAGTCATCCGGGCCGTGGCCAGGTGCAGTGTGAACCGCGCCAGTACCGGCATCCAGTGTTACATGGTCGCCTAAAATCGCGGGCACATCAAAGCCCATAAACGGATGCTTGAAACGTAGCAGCTCCAGGTCAGAACCCTTACAGCTACCCAGTACCGCCCACTGAGTAAAACCAGCACGCTTCATTACACACTCAACCAGATCTTCCGCCAGAATCAGACATTCATCTTCGACCTGCACCAATTGATAGTTGTATTCAGCATTCAGTGAGATTGCGCGGTTAGCCGGCAATGTCCACGGCGTGGTGGTCCAGATAACCAGTGAAACCGAGCCGTTAACATTATTTTCACCAACAAGATGAGTTACGCCAAATTTAGCACTCACTGCGGCTGCATCGACGGCACTAAAGCGCACATCAATGGAAGGCGAGGTTTTGTCGTAATACTCAACTTCAGCTTCTGCCAGTGATGAACCACAATCGGTACACCAGTGCACCGGTTTAGCACCTTTATGCAGATGGCCGTTATCAATAATTTTACTTAACGCACGAATGATATTAGCTTCGGTTTTAAAATCCATCGTCAGGTAGGGATGGTTCCAATCGCCCAAGACACCCAAGCGGATGAAGTCTTTCTTCTGACCTTCAACTTGCTCTGCTGCATAGTTACGGCAAGCAGCACGGAATTGGGCGGCGCTGATTTTCTCACCCGGCTTACCAATTAACTGTTCAACTTTTAATTCGATCGGCAGGCCGTGGCAGTCCCAACCGGGGATGTACGGTGAATCATAGCCAGCCAATCCTTTCGATTTAACAATAATATCTTTGAGAATTTTGTTAACAGAGTGACCAATGTGAATGTTGCCGTTCGCATAAGGAGGGCCGTCGTGCAAAATAAAGGTTTTTTTACCTTTCTTGGCCGTACGAATAATCCCGTACAGATCCTGTTCATACCAACGTTTCAGCATGTCAGGTTCACGCTTAGCCAGATCGCCGCGCATCGGGAACCCTGTTTCAGGCAAGTTCAGGGTATTCTTATAGTCACTCATTAGATTCTCGGTTCCGTTTCGGCTAGAAATATTAAACCGGTGTCTTTAGCCCGAAAAATGTTCGGGCCGTCACCACATCATGGGCGATTTGCTGCTTCAGAGCATCAAGCGAAGCAAAACGCTGTTCGTTGCGCAATTTTGCGCGGAGCACCACGTCTATGTGGCGCCCATAAAGATCCAGTGTTACATCAAGCAGATGAACCTCAAATTGCTGGCGAACACCCGCAACAGTAGGCCGGGTACCAAGATTGGCAACACCGGGCAATGGTTCTGAGCCTAAGCCATAAACATCAACTACATACACTCCTTTCACCGGAGCAACCAAACGTTTTAACGACAGGTTCGCCGTGGGAAAGCCAATCGTCCGCCCCAGTTCATTACCGTGAACGACACGACCAGAAATACTGTATGGATGACCCAGCAGGGTTTCTGCCAACGCTAAATCGTCATCATGAAGCGCCTGACGGACTGCGGTACTGCTAATACGTAAACCTGCATCACAAAAGCTGTCGGTATTGATAACATCAAAACCGAATTCAACACCCGCTTGCTGTAATAGCTGAAAATCCCCCTGACGCACGGCGCCAAAGCGGAAATCATCGCCCACGGCTAAAAACTTAACACCCAACTTATCTACCAGCAACTGAGCAACGAAAGTTTGCGCAGTAATGGCTGCAAAACGCGGGTCAAATTTTACGCATAATAAATAGTCGATCCCTGCCTCGGCCAGATATTTGGCTTTATCGCGCAAACGCGACAAGCGGGCGGGTGCTTTATCTGCTGCAAATAATTCCAGTGGTTGCGGTTCAAATATCATTACCATGACGGGCAGCCCCAAGCGTTGACCTTCACGCTTTAGTTGCTCCAGTAAGGCCTGATGCCCACGATGGACACCATCAAAGTTACCGATAGTCAGCACGCAACCATGATGGCGTGCCCGGATATTATGTATACCGCGAATTAACTCCATAGCTGGCTCAAAACAGTGGAAATCGGCGGATTATACCTTGTACAGCGGTTAAGGTTAACCCGCGATTGGCACCTTTAGCTGAAAGTCATATCATTTTACCAATAATATGCAGGTAAAATCCCTTTCACTGCGTTTATCCTGTAGAATGCGCACGCCGTTGAATACAGAAGCGGACGGAGATTTTTACAAAAACCACCGTCAAATCCCTTCGAGGCAGTGAACTGTGGAATTTTCTTTCGAAAGACTGTATTCCACAGCGCGAAGCTGGTAAAATCCCGCTCCATCACAACGTAGCAAGTGCCGCCCGTACAAACGGCGCTTATTTGCACAAAACCATTGACAAACGAAGGCTAAAAGAGCATATTCCTCGGCCTTTGAATTGTCCTCAATAGAATATATTTGGGAGTTGGACCTTGGCTAATATCAAATCAGCTAAGAAACGCGCCGTGCAGTCTGAGAAACGCCGCAAGCATAATGCTAGCCGTCGCTCAATGGTGCGTACCTTCATTAAGAAGGTATATGCGGCAATTGCGGCTGGCGATAAAGGCGCAGCGCAAACAGCATTTAATGAAATGCAACCAATTGTGGATCGTCAGTCCTGTAAGGGTCTAATCCACAAGAACAAAGCAGCGCGTCATAAGTCAAACTTGGTAGCGCAAATCAACGCAATGCAGTAATTGCATTACATCGACTGCTTAGTAAAAAGACCGGCTCTGGGCCGGTCTTTTTATATCTATTTGTTGCGTTATTTAAAATTTGGCTTACTACGAGTACGGTTTATACCCTATAGATTTTAAGATGAAGAAAGACGATAATTAAGGCATAAATCGCTGCATGACCGATTTTAACAGCACTTATACTCGTAACAGGATAAAATTCGTTAATCTCGAATCACCTACTTAACTAGCATTTAAGTTATTACGTTCTCATCTATGTGAAGGTAACGGACTGGCGTACTTAACCATTAAAGAGTGCGGAAAAATCTTTGTTACATACTCGCTGCACTGCTGGGTGCTGAATCATTCGTTCGGCAAAAATAACATAATACTCCTCCACTACGCTATCCAGGCGAGCAATCTCAACAATTCTTTCATCTTGAGCATAAGTATCAGATGCGTACATAGTGGGCGCGACAAAAATGGCGTTATGATAAATAGCAAAAGCATTCATCAACGCGGCATCATCGAATTCCCCCAGGATTTCTACCTGCAAGCCTTTACTGTTAATCCAATTAAGCAATTTGCGCCCGAGCATTGAGCGGCGGCCGGGGATCAATAATTTCTTTTGCTGCAAACAGGCAGGAAAAGACAGATCTGGAATCGGCTGGCGACAATAAAAACTGACACTGCACTCCCCTAATTTGACTGAAAACAACCCTTCTTGCTGGCTGGAATCTACCGGGCAATCAGAGAGAATCATATCTAACTTATGCTGGCTCAGTTGCTCCAACAACATTTCATGAGTTGATTCAAAACAACGCAGGTGAATCTTTTCATGGTCAGCCACAGCAGTTTCCAGCACCTGACTGACTAAACGTTTCGATAAAGCATCCGCCACACCAACATCGAATAGCAGGTTCAACTCTTTCCGGTAATTAACGATGTCCAGCATTTCATGGCTAAGCATGAACATTTTGTCGGCATAGCGAAAAACCAGTTGCCCGAGTTCAGATGGCACCAACCCTCGCCCCTGCCGTTTAAACAACTTACCACCCAGCCTTTCTTCCAGCGCTTTGATCTGCCCTGTTATCGTTTGCGACGTCAGGAAGAGTGCTTCTGCTGCACCAACGACTGAACCTGCCTTACAAACCTGCCAAAAGTAAAAAAGATGATTGAAATTAATATGTGACATTCGCATGTTGTTATCTCCTTAACATGTCGCGAGGCCAGATACATGGCTCCGTCCCCGACAAACTGTCCTTGTTCTATACCCGTCATATTTTAGATTGCAGATTTGTTGGCTGCTCTCGCTAACCGGAATCACTTACCGATGTAAGTTCATCGGGATTGGTGAGCCTTATCCTTGAGGCTCACCCTGAGGGCGAGCATAAATACTGCTCAAATCGGTTCCAGACCGAGTTGCATCTCGCTTGCCACCTTCCTGCATCTTAAAATTTTTTGGGTATAAGACCAGACCAACTGTGAGTCAGGCATTTCCAAATAAAACCGCCGATGTTATTACTCTCACACCGGCGATGATATAACGCTATCAGCATAATGATTAATTAATTTACTGCTTTTCGATTAGCGGGTAATGCCAGACGTAATAAGCTATAACCCACAATTGCCGCAGTGGTAGAACCTAATAATATGCCCAACTTAGAATAAGTGAGCAAAGCAACATCCGCACCTTCAAATGCCAGTGAGGCAATAAATATCGACATTGTAAAACCAATCCCACACAGCACCGATACTGCAAAGATCTGCTTAAAGTTTATCGCATCGGGTAGTTTAGCAGCCCCAACCTTAACGGCCAGCCAACTGAAGAGGAAAATTCCCAATGGTTTACCGATAAACAAGCCAGCCGCAATCCCCATCGGCAGCAATGATGTCATTCCGGAAAGAGAAACGCCCTGTAATGAAACTCCCGCATTGGCAAATGCAAATAATGGCAGAATTAAATAGGCAACCCACGGATGCAAACCATGCTCCAGTGATTCCGAGGGTGAACGCTTTCCTTTAGTGTGAAGCGGTATCATAAAGCCGACGATCACACCGGCTAAGGTCGCATGGACACCCGATTTAAGAATACAGACCCACAGCACTAACCCAACCAGCAGATAGGGTGATGTTTTCCCGACTCCGCGCCAATTCATGTATCCCAGTAGGGCAATCGCCGCCGCAGCTAAACCTAACGCTTGCAGTGAAACCTCGTGAGTATAGAAAAGTGCAATAATAACAATAACACCCAAGTCATCGATAATGGCCAGTGCCAGTAAAAAGACCTTCAGACTGGTCGGAACCCGATTCCCTAATAGAGCCATCACGCCCAGCGCGAAAGCGATATCGGTCGCCGCCGGAATTGCCCACCCTTGGCGAGTAACCTCATCAGCACCGTTAAACAGCAAATAAATCAGCGCAGGAGCCAGCATGCCACCTAATGCTGCAATGGCTGGAAAAACCGCCTTATCGCGCCCTGCCAATGAGCCTTCCATCATTTCACGCTTAACTTCCAGCCCAACGACCAGGAAGAAGACAGCCATTAAGCCATCGTTAATCCACAACAATAGCGGTTTACTGATATCCAGTGATGCAATTTTTACCGATATCGGTACATCCATAAATGATTGATATAGGACATGCAATGAACTGTTAGCCATAAATAAGGCTACGATAGCAGCAAAAATTAAAATCAAGCCGCCCGCAGCCTCTTGGCGTAAAAATTGACGAATTATGTTTGTCATAATGAATAACTCCTTACATCGGACTGTGAGCTGTTGCTCAGCAAATCAATTTATGAATTTTAGGATATTCATCAACTCGAAAAAAGTCGCTTTTATTGGCATTAATGATCATAAAAACCGATCAATAAATGACTCACGTCACGTTTTTATACGTAAGATAGACGAAAAAAAAGTCCCCGATCTTTATCGAGAACTTTTATTTTCTCTGCTTTATTAGCCCATTAGCAGCTAATTAGCGTGTTAGATCGTCAAAAAACGTCTTCACGCCATCAAGAAAACTTTTCGAACGCGGGCTATTCCTCTCACCTGCCGCACCAACAAAGCTCTCTTCCAATTCACGCAGCAGTTGTTTTTGTTTTTCGCTCAAATGAACGGGCGTCTCAATGGCAACGCGGCACAGTAAGTCGCCCTGAGCACCACCACGAACCGATTTAACACCTTTGCCGCGCATTCGGAACAATTTGCCAGTTTGGGTTTCCGCAGGAACTTTCAGCTTAACCCTGCCATCCAGAGTAGGAACTTCAATTTCCCCGCCCAGCGCTGCCATCGCAAAGCTAATTGGCACTTCACAATACAGGTTATTATCTTCGCGCTCAAAGATTGGATGCGCTTTAACTTGCACCTGAACGTACAAATCACCTGATGGAGCACCGTGTTCACCTGCTTCACCTTCGCCACTTAAGCGAATGCGGTCACCGGTATCAACTCCTGCTGGGATCTTGACCGACAGCGTTTTGGATTTTTCAACACGACCATTTCCCCGGCAAATGTTGCACGGATCTTTAATGATTTGGCCACGTCCATGACAATGAGGACATGCCTGCTGTACGGTAAAGAACCCTTGGCGCATCTGCACCTGACCATGACCGTGGCACGTTGGGCAAGTGACAGGAGAACTTCCCGGTTTCGCGCCACTACCGTGGCAAACGTCACACTCATCCAGCGTTGGGATGCGGATCTCTTTAGTCACGCCCCGTACCGCTTCTTCCAGCGTCAGATCAATGTCATAGCGCAAATCCGAACCACGAGAAGCCCGTTTTTGGCGACGACCACCACCAAAAATATCACCGAAAACATCACCAAATATATCGGTGAAATCA
>JBEGTQ010000029.1:0-22632 GCA_041179305.1 Pseudomonadota bacterium
CAAACAAAAAAGCCACTTTGTTAAAAGTGGCTTAATTACATGATTTTAAAGCTAAAATTTGGTGGCCCCTACTGGACTTGAACCAGTGACCAAGCGATTATGAGTCGCGTGCTCTAACCAACTGAGCTAAGGGGCCGTGCTTGGGCGCTGATTATACGGTAGTTTTTATCCTGAGGTCTAGAGCTGATAAATTAGATGAGCGCTTTCTGTACAAATTTAAGGTTTTTAAACATATAGCAGAGAATGGTAAGCGAACATTGGCGTTAGAATCGGAGTAACAAGGGCACACACGAGCCTCAGCATATTGAAGCTCGTGTGTGCCCTTATTATTGTGACTAACGATTAATCATCAAGGAAGCTGCGCAGCACTTCAGAACGGCTTGGATGGCGCAATTTACGCAATGCTTTCGCTTCTATCTGACGGATACGCTCACGGGTGACGTCGAACTGTTTACCCACTTCTTCCAGAGTGTGGTCAGTGTTCATATCAATACCGAAACGCATACGCAGAACTTTCGCTTCACGAGCGGTTAGACCCGCTAATACGTCGTGAGTGGCAGAGCGCAGGCTTTCTGAGGTTGCAGAATCCAACGGCAGCTCCAGAGTGGTATCTTCAATGAAATCACCCAAATGTGAGTCTTCATCATCACCGATCGGGGTTTCCATTGAGATAGGCTCTTTGGCAATTTTCAGCACCTTACGGATCTTGTCTTCTGGCATCAACATGCGTTCGGCCAGTTCTTCCGGCGTTGGTTCTCGCCCCATTTCTTGCAGCATCTGCCGTGAGATACGATTGAGTTTGTTGATGGTCTCGATCATATGCACTGGAATACGGATGGTACGCGCCTGATCCGCAATAGAGCGGGTAATCGCTTGACGAATCCACCAGGTCGCATAAGTTGAGAACTTATAACCACGACGGTACTCAAATTTATCTACTGCTTTCATCAGGCCGATGTTACCTTCCTGAATTAAATCAAGGAATTGTAATCCGCGATTGGTGTATTTTTTCGCAATAGATATAACCAGACGCAGGTTAGCTTCCACCATCTCTTTTTTGGCGCGCCGCGCTTTCGCTTCACCGATAGACATACGGCGGTTGATGTCTTTTACCTGTTCAATGGTCAGACCGGTTTCTTCTTCGATCTGGCGCAATTTTTGTAGGCTACGTTGGACATCTTCCGACACATCTTTCAGTTTTTCTGACCACGGTTTACCCATCGTGATAGCGGCGGCGAACCAGGTATCGCTGGTTTCATTGCTGGCGAACAAGGTAACGAAGTTTTTCTTCGGCATTTTACACTGTTCAACACACAGCTTCATGATGACACGTTCTTGCGTACGAACGCGATCCATCATGGTACGCATGTTGTTGACCAGATAGTCGAACTGTTTCGGTACCAGACGGAATTGTTTGAACACTTCAGACAGCTTCAGAATTTCAGCAGCAGCATTCGCATGGCTACGACCATTTTTCTTGATTTCAATGCGAGCATTCTCATACTGCTCACGCAAATCGCTGAATTTCTGCCGCGCCAGCTCTGGATCGATGCTGTTGTCGTCTTCTTCTTCGTCTTCTTCTTCGTCTTCGTCATCCAATTCTTCGGTGGACAATTCAGAACCCACGTGCGTCGCCGTCGGCGCAATATCTTCTTCAGCGTTTGGGTCAACAAAACCGGTGATCAAGTCAGATAAACGAACTTCGCTCGCCTCAACACGATCATATTGTTCCAACAGATAAGTAATCGCTTCAGGGTATTCAGCTACTGAGCACTGAACCTGATTGATACCGTCTTCGATTCGTTTAGCGATATCAATCTCACCTTCACGCGTCAACAACTCAACAGTACCCATTTCGCGCATGTACATACGCACCGGGTCAGTAGTACGCCCGATTTCGGATTCAACACTGGACAACACCTGTGCAGCAGCTTCAGCCGCGTCATCGTCGGTATCAGTGGTGTTCTCGGCCAGCATCAAATCATCAGCATCAGGAGCTTCTTCCAGCACCTGTATGCCCATGTCATTAATCATCTGGATGATGTCTTCGATCTGATCGGAATCGACGATATCTTCCGGCAGATGGTCATTGACCTCAGCATAGGTCAGATAGCCTTGCTCCTTACCACGGGTGACAAGTAGTTTTAGCTGTGACTGCGGGTTTTGCTCCATAAGACGGTATCCACACTTCAGAGTATTTGGGTTGGTGTCGGTCGGCGAAACCGCCAACAATAGCATTTGGGGCTTTTTTTGTCGCCGCTGCCCGCTATAGCGACATGTTGTGGGGAGTTGCCCTCACACTTTATCGGCAATTAAGCCGTTGGGTATTTCATTTTTTTCTGGCTAACGCCAGATTCAAAGACCAAAGCTCTTTACGTTCTTCGGCGTTTAATCCATGTGTTCGCTCACGTGCTATCAGGTTTTCCTGCCTTTGCTCCAAAACGCAGTCATACAGGCTGGTTAGCGTATCGACAAAAGTCTGCTCGACCATATCCTCAACTATCATGTGGTTCCATGTTGCGAGGGTTTCAAGCTGCTGGCTGAATTTATTATCACGATACAGTTCCAATAACTGCCCGGTAGTCAGCCCCGGCTGAGATAAACACGTCTCAATCAATTCAATAAATAACGGTAAACCGGCCAACCTGGCTTCCTCTACGCCCTGTAGTGAGGGAATAAGTGTAACCAGTTGTGGATTTTGTACCAATAACCCTATAAGTATACGCATGGTTGTGCGTTTTAGCTGAGGCGCACGATAGGTATTCGTATTTTCAGCCTGTTTCGGCATCAGCTTGTCGAGCTGGCTATCATCAAGTAGCCCCAGCTTATTACCGAGCTGCTGACGCAGATAAAGACGCAAGGTCTCACCGGGTATCTGAGAGATTAAAGGTAAAGCCAATGTGCTTAATTTGGCGCGCCCGTCTGGGCTACTCAAATCCACTTGCGGCATTAACGTCTCAAACAAGAAGGTTGAAAGTGGTTGAGCCTCTTCCATCCGTTGTTCGAATCCTTTTTTCCCTTCTTTGCGTACCAGTGTGTCTGGATCTTCACCATCAGGCAAAAACATAAAGCGTAGCTGACGCCCGTCATTTAGATAGGGCAGCGCTGTCTCTAATGCTCGCCAGGCGGCATCTCTACCAGCACGATCGCCGTCATAACAACAAATTACGTTATCAGTGGCGCGAAATAACAATTGAATATGTTCAGATGTGGTCGCTGTTCCCAACGAAGCAACAGCATAATCAATACCAAATTGCGCTAATGCCACCACATCCATATAACCTTCCACAACCAATAAGCGTGTTGGGTTGGGATGATTAATTTGTGCTTCATACAAACCGTATAACTGGCGGCCCTTATGAAAAATGTCTGTTTCCGGGGAGTTGAGGTATTTCGGCACGCCATCACCCAGAATTCGCCCACCAAAAGCGATTACCCGCCCACGTTTATCGCGGATAGGAAACATGACGCGCTCACGAAAACGATCGTAAGTCCTCCCTGTATCATTAGTCACCAGCATTCCAGCATCGTTCAATGCGGTACGGTTTTCGCCATCACGGCCAAAACGTTTTAAGGCGTTGTCCCAACCCGGCGGGGCAAAACCGATAGCAAAATGTTGGATGATGTCTTCACTCAAACCGCGATGTTTAAGATATTTACGTGCCTGACTGGCTGCCGGGCTGTTGAGTGATTGTTGATAGAAATCGCTAAGACTCCCCATCAGCTGGTAAAGACTTTGTCGTTGATGACGTTCGATCTGGGTGGTACCGGCTCCTGCTTCGTAAGGCACTTCCAACCCGTGCATGGTGGCTAATTCCTCAATACTTTCGACAAACTCGAGTCGGTCGTAATTCATCAGGAAATCAACAGCATTACCATGCGCACCACAACCAAAACAGTGATAAAACTGCTTTTCGCCGTTAACGGTGAATGAGGGGGTTTTCTCATGATGGAACGGACAGCACGCATGATAATTTTTGCCTTGCTTCTTCAGCTTAACCCGAGCATCAATAAGATCGACGATGTCGGTACGAGCCAGCAAGTCATTGATAAATATGCGTGGAATTCGTCCAGCCATAAGCCCCTATTCGCTCAATCCATAAACGAGAACAAGCCGCGCATTCCTTTCGGAAAGCACGGCCTTCGAATGCAACTACTCGGTCTGCGCGTTCTTACAACATACAAAACTACGCGTTGGGGTTACCCCCCGAAGAATTAATACAGACGAGTGCGGCGTGCGTTTTCGCGAGCTAATTTCTTCGCGTGACGTTTTACAGCGGAAGCTTTAGCGCGTTTACGTCGGGTAGTCGGTTTTTCATAGAACTCACGACAGCGAACTTCAGCCAAGACACCCGCTTTCTCGCAAGAGCGTTTAAAACGACGAAGAGCTATGTCGAATGGCTCGTTTTCACGTACTTTAATTACCGGCATGTGCCTCTCACCTCAATAGAAATCGGTTTGCTGCTGGCTGATCGCCAGCCTTCTCAAAATGGTGCGGAATTTTACTTCAATGGATACGGCTTTG
Source organism: Pseudomonadota bacterium (assembly GCA_041179305.1). Lineage (GTDB taxonomy): Bacteria > Pseudomonadota > Gammaproteobacteria > Enterobacterales > Enterobacteriaceae > Yersinia. Next base: position 4,526 of record JBEGTQ010000029.1, read on the forward strand.
TAAAGCACCGCCGCAATTGAAACGGGCACGCTCCTGTGATGCCGCCCCCGTTCTTTACAAAAAAGTTGATGCCGGGAGTGCGATGGCCGCCGATTGTATACTAAACAGCGCCGCTAATCGAATTAATCAACACTATTTTCGAATATGACAACTATCAATAATATTTACGCAGCCCAATACTGAAAATGCCGTCTTTACTGTCAGAAATCATCACTGGTGGTGCTGTTATGCTAGACTATTGGCCGCACGCGAATGATAGGAAATGTAATGCGAGTTTTGGGTATAGAAACGTCCTGCGATGAAACCGGAATTGCAGTGTATGACGATGAAACCGGTCTGCTGGCTAACCAACTGTACAGTCAGGTTAAATTGCATGCTGATTATGGTGGTGTGGTACCTGAACTCGCCTCGCGCGATCATGTACGTAAAACTGTGCCATTGATTCAGGCTGCATTGAAACAAGCCAATCTAAGTGCACAGGACATCAATGGCGTAGCCTATACCGCAGGCCCAGGCTTGGTGGGGGCATTGTTGGTCGGTGCTACTGTGGGTCGTGCATTGGCATTTGCCTGGGGTGTTCCGGCGGTTCCTGTACATCATATGGAAGGCCACTTACTGGCTCCAATGTTGGAAGATAACGCACCTGAGTTCCCGTTCGTTGCCCTGCTGGTCTCCGGTGGCCACACTCAGTTGATTCGTGTGACAGGGATAGGTGAATATCTGCTGTTGGGTGAATCTGTTGATGATGCAGCAGGTGAAGCTTTTGATAAGACAGCAAAATTGTTAGGGCTGGACTATCCTGGTGGGCCAATGTTGTCACGTATGGCGCAACAAGGAACCCCAGGGTGTTTTACTTTTCCACGCCCAATGACTGATCGCCCGGGGCTGGATTTTAGTTTTTCCGGCCTGAAAACATTTGCTGCGAATACAATTCGCGCCAATGGCACTAATGACCAAACGCGTGCTGATATCGCCCGCGCATTTGAAGATGCAGTGGTTGATACTCTGGCGATCAAATCGAAACGTGCACTGGATCAAACCGGATTTAAACGGTTGGTTATCGCCGGCGGGGTTAGCGCCAATAGAACCTTACGCTCAAAACTGGCCGAAATGATGCAAAAACGGGGCGGCGAGGTGTTCTACGCTCGGCCAGAATTTTGCACCGATAATGGCGCGATGATCGCCTACACTGGGTTGATCAGGCTAAAAAGTGGTGTGCGCAGTGATCTGAGTGTGTCGGTGCGTCCGCGCTGGCCTTTGAGTGAATTGCCGAAAATCTGAGTGGATCTGCGGCTGGATTACCGCGCCATTTTGGGATGCTCATATGCTGATGTATGCTCCCCTCAATTTCTTGCGCGTTGCCTTACTCCCGCCCAAACCATTCTTGATTGGGTGGGAAAGCTAAATTACTCTTCTTCTTTCTCTTTCAATTCTGTGGCTTCTTCGGCAAGTTTTTTCTTTTTGAGTTTATCCCAGATTTTACTTTCTTTACCACGCCATAAACGCTGAATGTTATCGTGATGACGCATCAGTATCAGACAAGAGAGCATGGAGACAGGGAAGGTGAATTGTGGTTTGAACCACCAGACGTAAAATGGCGCGATCAGGGCACTAATAATTGCCCCTAATGATGAATAACCACTCAATAATACCGTCAGCAGCCAGGTGCCGGTCATTAAACCGGTCAAATCCCAGCCTATGGGGGCAATCGCGCCAAAGGCTGTTGCAACACCTTTGCCACCTTTAAAATGGAAGAATACCGGATAAATGTGACCGAGGCAGGCAGCAATGGCGGTCAGACCAAGATAAAAGGGAGAAAGGTGCAGCAAATAAGCAACCCAAACGGGTAGCATCCCTTTCAGCACATCAAAAATCAACACCGTTGCCGCCGCAGTAAAACCACCGATGCGCAATACATTGGTAGCACCGGGATTACCTGAACCATATACACGCGGATCTGGCAGCCTGGCAGCTTTACACACTAAGACTGCACTGGAAATTGAGCCACACAAATACGCGAATACAATCATGCCAATCGCGATAGCACTCATAACACCGCCTTGTTGAATAATGGTCGTTTTAATCGCAACATCTGTGGATAATACGCATATTCGGCTGGAAGTGGTATCCGGCAGACACAAAAACAGAGAATGACATGATGGACATCGTATTTATTGAAGAACTCAGAGTCATAACCACCATTGGCGTTTATGACTGGGAGCAGACCATTCAGCAAAAGCTGGTGCTCGATATCGAAATGGGCTGGGATAACCGCAAAGCGGCGGCCAGCGATGATGTAACAGATTGCCTGAGTTATGCTGATATCAGTGATGCCGTGATACAACACGTAGAATCACAGCGCTTTGCTCTGGTTGAGCGGGTGGCAGAAGAAATAGCCGAGCTACTATTGCAGCGTTTCAAATCACCTTGGGTACGAATTAAGGTCAGCAAGCCGGGGGCGGTCGCACAAGCCCGCAATGTTGGTGTAGTGATTGAACGTGGTCAGCGGCCCAATTGATACATTACGGCGTGATAGCATTGCACCGTCAGGCTTTCGCCATTCGCCGCTTCCAATGTCTGACATTGTGACTGGGTTTTTCCTGCCCAGGCAGGATCATTTCCGGCATTACGGTGGTCGATGTTAACCGGTATGGCACCTCTGCATTTTCGTTTATTTTGGTGGTGCCGGTGATGATCGGGCTTAAGTGGGTTGGATCTCTACAGTAGATTCATTTTGAAACCGTTTCCTGCGTTTGTTTCCATTCCGCCAACGCTTGCTGACGCCGACGTTTCAGTTCGTCGCGGATAGCCAGCCCTTGCAACCCACTGGCGACCACTTCTTGCACTGACACCCCGTTAGCAACATGGAATGCGGCTCGCAAATAATCACCTTGCGGGTAAAGGTTTGCTTCAAATCCGGTGCGGCCACGGGCATCAGCTTCACTGGCCAGGATCATTTGTTCCAGACGCTGTGGTTTGCGCCACACATCAATGGCATCAAACAGCTTTAACAGGGTTTCTGGGCGTAGTTTATTGACGGTATGAATTAGATCGTGATATTCCGCGACCAGTTTTGCCAAATCACGTACCGGATTGGGCACCCGTAGACGTTGGCATAACTGTTCAACCAGTTTGACGCCAGCCGGGCCGTGGCCGTGGTGATGTGGCCAAAACGCTTTTGGTGTCAGCCCCTTGCCTAAATCGTGGCACAGTGCTGCAAAGCGCACATCCACGTCAGGGCTGAGCTGTGCGGCGATTGCCAATGTCATCAGAGTATGAATACCCGTATCGATTTCAGGGTGCCACTTCGCCGGTGCCGGCACCCCAAACAAACGTTCTATTTCGGGAAATAATACGGCCAGTGCACCACAATCACGTAGTACCTGAAAATAGATTTGTGGGCTTTGTGTTTTCAGCGCTTTCTCAGTTTCTTTCCATACCCGTTCAGGTGTCAGTACCGAAAGTTCGCCGCTTTGCGCCATAGTTGCCATCAAGGTCTGTGTTTCAGGTGCGACGGTAAAACCGAGGTGAGCAAAACGGGCAGCGAAACGGGCGACGCGCAGAACACGCAATGGATCTTCACTGAAGGCGTTTGAAACATGACGTAACACTCTGTTTTTTAAATCTTGTTGGCCATAAAAGGGATCGATCAACTCCCCATTAGCGCTACGGGCAATGGCATTAATGGTCAAATCACGGCGCAATAAATCCTCCTCCAGCGTGACATCCGGTGCGGCATAGCAAGTAAAACCGGTGTAGCCAGAACCTGATTTACGTTCAGTACGTGCCAGGGCGTATTCTTCATGGCTGATCGGATGCAAAAAGACCGGAAAATCCTTACCGACCTGCTGGTAGCCTTGCTTCAGTAATTGTTCCGGGCAGGCTCCTACCACCACCCAATCTTGTTCGGTGATCGGCAGGTTTAATAGGCTGTCGCGTACTGCTCCGCCAACCAAGTATATATCCACGGTTATTTATGCTCCTGACATTAATGATTCTGATAAAACTGATGATGACGATTCTATAACTGGCTGCCAGAATTACCACCCGTTATACCCGCTATCTTTCACGTTGCAGATGTATTGGCTGCACCTTAAAATCTTTTGGGTACAGTTGAGTATAGTTGGGGTGAAATGATGTTAAGCGAGCTACTCTGGCGAGCAGCCGGTATTTGGTAAACGGGTGTGAGTGTTAAAATTAAAAATTCAGTTCATCCAACGGTTATTCTTTTTACGGCTTGGGATCAAATGTGGCAGCACCAAGCCAGTCAGCAGGCCGATACCGGCAACACCGCCGCCATACATGAACCATTGCAGAATGATGGTGCGCTGTTTGTCATCCAATTGTAAATTTACTGCACTGACTTTCTTTTGCGCAACCACTAATTGGTTTTTCAGCGACTCATTTTCTTTTTGCAACTCGGAAATCACACTGTCGCTGGCAGCCACTTTCTGCTGCATTTCTGCGGTGCGTTGGTTCCAACTGTTATCAATATTAGCCAGCTTGTCAGTCAGTGTTTTAACCTGCTGTTCCAGGTCTGGCACCCGGATGCGCAGACTTGGCGTTTCACTCAATTGATTTAGAGGTATCCAGGTGGTTTTCCCTTTATTGTCGCGAATTTGTCCATAATTAGTCCCTTCATCAACGCTTGTCAGAGTGACTTCATCCCCACCTTTCAGTGTGCCAACAATGCGATATTGGTTACCGGGGCCGCTATGAACGTAAGTATCCAGCTCATCAGAGATGTAGCGTTTTTCTTCCGCATGGGCAACCCATGAGAGGCTTAAACTGAGTATCGCGAGGCAAATTAGGCGTAATTTCTGCATTGGAATGTCGTTTATGAGTGAATTTATGGAACGATAGTAGTGGGTTCAGTTTGCCGACGCAACGCATAAACAGGAATGAGAACTATCTTACTCTCATTACCCGCGCGGCTTAAGCCGCACTTTTGCTCATTTTTACCGCGCGGCAAATTTGCCTGATGAAGCCTTAGGGCAGACCCGTTAAAACAGGTTAAAATGGGGTTTGACTCAGGGTTGCCGTGCGGTTTTTTGTGTAAAACAGGCAAATCACCGCGAAAAAGGCATAATGCCCGTAATCTCGCAACATACCGGTGTGAATAAAATTATGACCATTGAAGTAGAACTTAAATTTATTGCAACTCCTGCAGCTATTGCTGTGTTGCCGGAGCGGCTCGCGTCATGGCAATGCGAGCATTTTGCCGCGCAGACGCTGACTAATTTCTATTTTGAAACCGCCGATAACCGGTTGCGTCAGCATGATATCGGCTTACGTATTCGTGGTTATGATGGCCGTTATGAAATGACAGTGAAGACTGCGGGTAAAGTGGTGGGCGGTTTACATAAACGAGCAGAATATAATATCGATATTGATAGTGACCAATTGGATTTGGCACGCCTCCCCGCCGATATCTGGCCTGAAGGTTGGGCGGTTGAAGCATTACAAGCTGAACTACAGCCTCTGTTCCGCACCGATTTTACCCGTGAGAAGTGGGTAATCACATACCGAGAGAGCGAGATAGAACTTGCTCTTGATCAAGGTGCTATTGGCGCGGGTGAACTGTCTGAACCGCTGAGCGAAATTGAACTGGAGCTAAAACGGGGCAATCAGATTGATTTACTGGCGCTGGCGGCTGAACTGGCTCCCATCGGCGGCTTACGTCAAAGCAATCAGAGTAAAGCAGCGCGTGGCTATTATTTGGCGCAAGGCAACCCTCCGCGTGAGTTGCGCCCGTTACTGGTATTGCAGCCCGCAGCAAAATCTACCGTTGAGCAAGGGATGGTTTCCAGCCTGGAAATGGCATTGGATCACTGGCAATACCATGAAGAGCTGTGGTTACGTGGCGAACCAGCAGCTAACAGTATGATTATTGAAGCGTTAGCAATGGTGCGCCAGTCACTGGTTATTTTCGGGGTCTCAGTGCCACGTAAGGCCAGCGCTGAACTCCGTGCCGGGCTGCTTGCACTGGAAGCACATCTGGCATCGAAGAAGGTTGATGCCTGGCAACTTTGCTATAGCGCTGACTATCTAAAATGCAAGCTGGCGCTCACATCGTGGCTGGTCACTTCCGGCTGGCGGCCGTTTATGGATGCCAAAGCACAGGCCAGGTTTGATGGTTCGTTTAAGCGTTTCTGCGACATCATGCTCAGCCGCAGTGCAGCGGATTTGAAAGAGGCCTTTGGCCATAATCTGGATGATGATGGCTATCTGGCACAACTGCCCCGTTTAAACCGGCAGATAATGGCTTTCCAGTTGCTATCTGGTTTTTATCCACAGAGTGCATGGCACCGGTATATTGATGGCTGGTTTGGCTTACAGCAAGCAATTATCGCACGCCAAGGCCACTGGCGCGATACCGCCCGTAAAGAAGCGTTAGCGCAGGCTGCCTTTTGGCTAAACGGTGCCGCCCGTTAATCGATAGCTGCCTGTTAATTGAACCACGATCAGCCGACCGGGCGCTTTAAGGAGTATCATATGTTGCCACTCCCTTCGGAATTACAAATTCAGGCGCAGAATATACAGCAGCGCTTTAACGCGTTACCCGTTTCGCTAAATATACGAAATGAAGATATCGCTGTACTGGCGCTGAGTGATTTTGTCAGTGACATGCTATTGATTCACCCTGAATGGCTGGAGGAGTTGCATCAATACCCGCCGCAGCCGCAGGAATGGCAATATTATGCGCAATGGCTGAGTTCGGCGGTGTCAGAGGTTCAAGATGAAGCAGCATTGTTCAGGGCGCTGCGGCTGTTTCGCCGCCGTATTATGGTGCGCATTGCCTGGTCACAGGCACTGCAAACCAGTGCGACTACTGATACCTTGCGGCAACTGAGTTGGTTGGCTGAAACCTTGATTATCGCTGCCCGCAAATGGTTATACCAAGCCTGCTGTCGTGAATTTGGCACCCCTTGCAACGGCGAGGGGATCGCTCAACCATTGCTGATCCTGGGGATGGGTAAACTCGGGGGTGGTGAGCTGAATTTCTCTTCCGATATCGATCTCATTTTTGCTTACCCGGAAAATGGTCAAACGCACGGTGGGCGGCGTCAACTGGATAACGCTCAGTTTTTTACCCGTTTAGGCCAACGGCTGATTAAAGCATTAGATCAACACACCATTGATGGCTTTGTCTATCGAGTCGATATGCGTCTGCGCCCGTTTGGTGAAAGCGGGCCACTGGTGCTGAGCTTTGCCGCGCTGGAAGATTACCTTCAGGAACAAGGCCGCGACTGGGAACGCTATGCAATGGTCAAAGCACGCTTGATGGGCAGTACTGAAGACCATTACAGCCAGGAGCTACACCAAACGCTGCGGCCATTTGTCTTCCGCCGTTATATCGATTTCAGTGTGATTCAGTCATTGCGAAACATGAAAGGCATGATTGCCCGTGAAGTACGGCGGCGTGGCCTGAAAGACAATATTAAGCTCGGAGCAGGAGGGATTCGTGAAATCGAATTTATCACTCAGGTCTTCCAGCTAATTCGTGGTGGTCGTGAACCTCGTTTACAAGAACAGGCTTTATTGCCCACACTGCAGGCGGTGGCTGCGCTGGGTTTATTGCCGGAACAGCAAGTCACTGCACTAAGTGACAGCTATCTGTTTTTGCGCCGTTTGGAAAACCTGCTGCAAGCGATTGCTGATGAGCAAAGCCAAACTTTACCCAGTGATGCACTAAATCAAGTTCGTTTAGCCTGGGGGATGGGTTATACCGATTGGGCTGCAATGCGTGTTGCACTTGAACAGCATATGCAGACAGTCCGCGTAATATTTGACCACCTGATTGGCGACGATGCCCCTGAAATTGGCGAAGAATCCGCCCATGCTCTGTACAAAATCTTATGGCAGGATGTGTTGGAGGTGAGCGATTTGGGTCCGCTGACACCGCATCTTGATGAAGCTGCTCGCAGCCAGTTATTAACCACGATTAATAACTTCCGCCATGACGTTGCTAAACGCACTATCGGCCCCCGTGGTCGCGAGGTACTGGATCAACTGATGCCACGGCTGTTTGCTGAAGTATGCCCACGCCCAGACGCCAATATTGCCCTCAGTCGTCTGATTCAATTGCTGCTCCGTATTGTCACCCGTACCACTTATCTGGAATTGCTGGTGGAATATCATGCCACACTCAAACATGTCATTCGTTTGTGTTCAGCCTCGCCAATGGTTGCCAGCCAACTTGCGTGCTATCCATTGTTGTTGGACGAGCTGCTCGCTCCGCAATCGCTATATCAACCACTGGAGCCGGGGGTCTATCGCGACGAATTACGTCAATGTCTGCTGCGGGTACCGGAAGATGACGAAGAGCAGCAACTGGAGGCGCTGCGCCAGTTTAAGCAAACTCAACAATTGCGTATTGCCGCCGCTGATCTCACCAAGACGCTGCCAGTAATGAAAGTGAGCGATCATTTAACCTATCTGGCAGAGGCCATTATCGACGCGGTTATCCAGCAAGCCTGGAACCAGATGTTAGCTCGCTATGGCCAACCAAGCCATTTACAGCAACGCGAAGGTCGTGGTTTTGCCGTGATCGGTTATGGTAAATTGGGGGGCTGGGAGCTGGGTTATAGCTCTGATTTGGATTTGGTGTTCTTGCTTGATTGCTCGCCGGATGTGATGACGGATGGCGAGCGCAGTATTGATGGACGCCAGTTTTACTTACGGTTGGCACAGCGAATAATGCACTTATTCAGTACCCGCACCTCATCCGGTATTTTGTATGAGGTTGATGCTCGCCTGCGGCCATCCGGTGAGGCGGGCATGCTGGTCAGTACCATTGAGGCTTTTGCCGATTATCAGCATAATGAGGCCTGGACTTGGGAACATCAGGCGTTGGTTCGTGCCCGTATTGTTTATGGCTGCCCTGAGTTACATCAACAGTTTGATGCCATCCGCCAGCAAGTCTTGTGCCGCCATCGAGACGATCCACAATTAGCACAGGAAGTACGCGAAATGCGCGAGAAAATGCGCGACCATCTGGGCAATAAACAGCGCGATCTGTTTGATATCAAAGCTGATGAAGGCGGGATCACCGATATTGAGTTTATCGCACAATATATGGTGTTACGTTACGCCGCCACCGAGCCGCGACTGACTCGTTGGTCAGATAATGTACGTATTTTTGAGCTGATGGCCAATTATGGCATCATGGAACCACAAGAGGCCGCAGCGCTGACCCACGCTTATGTCACCATGCGCAATGAGATTCATCATCTGGCTTTGCAAGAGCAATCAAGCAAAGTTTCAGCAAACAATTTTATTGAACAACGAGCACAAGTCACGGCCAGTTGGCAACGTTGGTTGGCATGATCCGCTTTTACATGGATCTCAGTAATAAGATCTATACCCAAATGACGTCGAGATGCAGCCAACACACCTGCAACTTGAAAGATGACGAGTGTATGAGTCATAAGCTAAAACCGATTTTAATGGTCTACGAGAGCCTGTGATATTATCAGCCGCAATATAATGACGTGTTTGGAGTTAAGGGATGAAAGTTACACTGCCTGATTTTTGCCGCGCCGGTGTCCTGGTCGTGGGGGATGTCATGTTAGACCGCTACTGGTACGGGCCAACCAGCCGTATTTCGCCAGAAGCACCCGTGCCAGTTGTCAAAGTGGATGTCATGGAAGAACGCCCGGGCGGTGCTGCTAACGTTGCGATGAATATCGCATCCCTTGGTGCAATTTCACGTTTGGTTGGGCTGACCGGTATCGATGATGCCGGGCGTGTGCTGACCAGCAAGCTGAATGAAGTTCATGTGGGCTGCGATTTTGTCTCGGTACCCTCTCACCCAACTATCACCAAATTGCGAGTACTTTCCCGTAACCAGCAGTTAATCCGTCTGGATTTTGAAGAGGGTTTTGACCACGTTGATCCGCAACCGATTTTTGAGCGCATTCAACAGGCGCTGCCACAGATTGGCGCACTGGTATTATCCGATTATGCCAAAGGCGCGCTGAATAACGTGCAGCAAATGATCCAATTGGCGCGTGAAGCCAAAGTACCTGTTCTGATCGATCCAAAGGGCAGTGATTTTGAGCGCTATCGCGGTGCAACCTTGCTGACACCTAATTTGTCTGAATTTGAAGCCGTGGTTGGCCGCTGCAAAGGTGACGAAGAGTTGGTCAGCCGTGGTATGAAGCTGGTGGCTGATTTCGAGCTTTCTGCATTGCTGATTACCCGTTCAGAACAAGGCATGACCCTGCTGCAACCAGGTAAACCGCCGTTGCATCTGCCAACTCAAGCGCAGGAAGTGTTTGACGTGACCGGTGCCGGTGACACCGTGATTGGTGTACTGGCCGCAGCACTGGCCGCAGGGAATACACTGGAAGAGTCGTGCTTTCTTGCGAATGCTGCTGCTGGTGTGGTGGTCGGTAAGTTGGGGACATCAACCGTTTCACCGATTGAGCTGGAAAATGCGATTCGTGGTCGTGCTGACACCGGGTTCGGCGTGATGGATGAGCAGCAACTGAAAAAAGCAGTGGCACAGGCTCGCCAACGTGGCGAAAAGATTGTGATGACCAATGGTATCTTTGACATCCTGCATGCGGGCCATGTTTCGTATCTGGCTAACGCCCGTAAGCTGGGAGAACGCCTGATTGTGGCGGTTAACAGTGACGCTTCAACCAAACGTCTGAAAGGTGAAAAGCGCCCGGTGAATCCATTGGAACAGCGGATGATCGTCTTGGGTGCATTGGAAGCTGTGGATTGGGTGGTGCCATTTGAAGAAGATACACCGCAGCGCTTGATCGCTGACATTCTGCCAGACCTGCTGGTAAAAGGCGGCGACTATAAGCCTGATGAGATAGCGGGTAGTGTAGAAGTGTGGGCTGCTGGCGGCGAAGTTAAGGTGCTAAATTTTGAAAATGGTGTCTCGACGACCAAAATTATTCAGTCAATTAAGAACGGTCGGGGCTAACTGCCCTGTTTTCTTCACGTTGCAGGGTTGTTAGCGACTGTTACCCGGCCCATCCCTGGGCCTCGTCTCTGTGAGGCTGCTGCTGGCTGCAACGCCAATGTCTTTAGGTTTAACAATATTTCACAAATTATTATTTGCTGGTTTTATCATCGCTAGTCGCTGAAGCACTGTTGAATTTAGCGTCAAGTTCCGCTACGCGTTGCGCCAATAAAGCCAGCTTTTCTCTGGTGCGTAACAGCACCTGAGTCTGCACGTCAAACTCTTCACGATTAACTAAATCCAGACGGGTTAACTGCGATTGCAGAATCAGACGGATTTTTTTTTCAACATCTTCCCCGAATTCGCGAATACCTTTTGGCATAGACTCGTGCACCTGGCGGGCAATTTGTTCAATTTTTTTCGGGTCAATCATGATATTTCCCTAATTTAGATGTGTGATGATTTCCTCTAGTGTAATGCCTGACGCCAATTGTATAAACCTTCACACATCACCATTTTGGTAATTGCTCTGATGAGTCAATAAAGCTATAGTCGTGGGGGCTTATTGTCAGGGCGGAGTACAGGTTCCCACCGGCGGCAAATGAGAAAATCCCAATGAGCTTACATCGGTAAGTGATTCGGGTGATAAATCTGCATGTTGGAAGATGGCAGCTATCTATATGAAAATATAAAACAACAGCCATTTACTCCTCAAAGACCGCCCTGATTCTGGTAATACATAGTTTTAATGAGGTTTTTTTGCCATGAATCAGACTCTTCTATCAGATTTTGGCACGCCTGTTGAGCGTGTAAAGCGGGCTATCGACGCTCTGCGTAATGGCGGTGGTGTTATGGTGCTGGATGACGAAAATCGTGAAAACGAAGGCGATATGGTTTTTGCCGCTGAAGCGATGACCGTTGAGCAAATGGCACTGACCATCCGCCACGGCAGTGGCATTGTATGCCTGTGTATCACTGATGAACTCCGCCAGCAACTTGACTTGCCAATGATGGTATCCAACAATTCCAGTCAATTCCGTACCGCGTTTACCGTGACAATTGAAGCGGCTCAAGGCGTAACCACGGGTGTGTCTGCGGCTGACCGTTTAACCACTATTCGCGCGGCCATTGCCGATAATGCTAAAGCTGCTGACCTTAATCGCCCAGGCCATGTATTCCCACTGCGCGGTCAGCCGGGTGGTGTATTGTCACGCCGTGGTCACACTGAAGCGTCTATCGATTTAGCCACACTGGCAGGTTTTAAACCCGCAGGTGTGTTGTGTGAACTAACCAATGACGATGGTAGCATGGCTCATGCGCCGGAAGTTATTGCGTTTGCCAGGCTGCACGATATGCCGGTAGTAACGATTGATGATTTGGCTGCGTACATCCAGTCTATTCAAACTCAGGTGAAAAAAGTCGGTTAATATGTTTAAGCGTTATAAAAAAAAGGGTTGAACCGATAAAATCAGCGAACCAAGGGTTGACTACTCCTACGGGCACCGCCACGGCTTACACCGTTACGGTTCCGACGAAGTGTCACCCCCTTGATTCAGTTTTATCAATAGGTTAGTTTTATCAACAGGTTGAAGGCGCCAGACTTTCTATTAATTCTTTCACAGTCTTAACCCAAAATGATATGCGGATAAAAACGTGATAGATCTTGGGTGATGAGTTCTCGATCCTCACGCAAACCAATACCACATGGTTGATCATTCACCAGCCAGCTACCCACCAGAGTATAGCTGTCGCCGAATTTAGGCAGTGGGTGAAATTGCTGAACAATCATGCCTTCCTCACCGTATGGCCCCTCAACCCGAGCGACTTCTTTGCCGTTTTCTACGATCTGAATATTGGCACCTTCCCGCGAGAACAGCGGCTTGATGACATAGCTATCCATCGGCGGATACTGGTCTTCTGCAAAGTAAGCGGGTAATAGATTCGGATGGTTCGGGAACATCTCCCACAGCAGCGGTAACAGGGCTTTATTGGAAATAATGCTCTTCCACGCCGGTTCCAGCCAGCGCACGCCAGCATCTGCCAATTTAGTGGAGAACATTTCGCGTAACATAAACTCCCACGGATAGAGCTTAAAAAGATTACTGATAACCTGATTATCCAGATCAGTAAATTGCCCTTTTTCCCCTAACCCAATCTCTTCCATAAACATGAATTCGGTTGGCAAACCTGCTTCGAGTGCGCAATCCTGCAAATATTGCACGGTGCCGCGATCTTCTTCGCTGTCCTGACAGCAGGCCAGATGCAGTAAGCCAAAGCCGTGGTTATCGCGCAAATCGGCAAAACGCTCAATGAGCTTTTCTTGCATGCTGTTGAACTGATCAGACGCAGCATTCAACTTGCCCGCATTGATTTGGTCTTCCAACCATAGCCATTGGAAAAAAGCAGCTTCGTACAATGACGTCGGGGTATCTGCGTTGTTCTCCAACAGCTTTGCCGGATTTTTACCGTCATAGGCCAGATCAAGACGCGAATAGAGCGAGGGTTGATTGGTTCGCCATGAACTACGTACAAAGTCCCAGCAATGCTTTGGAATGCGGAATTTGGCCATCAATTGATCGCTATTCACCACTTTCTCAACCACTTGCAGGCACATCTGATGCAATTCTGCCGTGGTTTCTTCCAGCTCTTCAATTTGTGCCAGCGTGAATTCGTAATACGCATCCTCACACCAGTACGGCTCGCCATACATAGTGTGAAAACGGAAACCAAATTCAGTGGCTTTTTCGCGCCAGTCCGGGCGTTCGCTAATTGCTAAACGTTTCATTAATCAGACCTTAGCCACCCATGCTGCGCGTACTGGTTTTGGATGAGGTAGCGGCACTACGCTGCATTGTAGACTGCCTGGCAACCGATTCACCAAAACCGCCACGGGTGATGGTATTGGTCACTGCAGGTTTCGGTGCCATCGCGGTTCTTGGCACGGTCATAGTGCGGCCTGTGGTGGCTGAACCGAAGTTTTTACCCGTAGCATCAACAAACTTGCCGTTAGCCGGGCTATTGGCTGTTTTTGAGGTAAACAGTGGCTGACTTGCACCGCCACCCATCATACGACCCATCATATACCCGGCCATCAATGGCATCCACATGCTGCCGCTTTGTTGTGGTGCTGCGGCTGTGGTTTCAGAAGATGATGACGTTGGCACCATACCTGCCTGAGCAGGAGCTTGAGTACACTGAGACTCACCAAATTCGGCCACACAATCTTCACGGGTAGCATACTTAGGTGCCGTTCTAGCCGCTTCCTGTAACGCCGTATTGTAAGCGGTGGTACATTCCGCGCTCTTAGATGGATTTGCCTGTGAGCAGTCATCGGCATTTTGGTACAAAGAGACGGTTTCATCGGTTTTTTCGCAGCCAGCCAGCATAAATACGGCACTGACAGCCAAAGCGACCGGTGTAAGGCGATGGCTGCGCCAGGATTTGCGAAAAGTCTCTTGATTGATGTTTTTAGTCCGTTTCATCATTTATTATCTCATTTATAATCGTTTGATGCCCATTCCCAGTAAGTGCGCTCCAGAATAGGGAAAACATGTATAACATTAAAGTGTAAGGTTTTGTGAACGGCGTATTTTACAAAGTTATACGAAATTTTAAGGTGATACTCACTTTTATTATTGGCGAAAAATGCCTGGCTGCAAAGAAGAAAAAGAAACAGGGGAAATTGAAAAATGAATCGGGTACCGCTTATTGCAGCACCCACCGAGTTAGAACTGCCTAACATCAGCTACTGAATGGGTTACGGGCGGCAGGAGCTGTTATTTGGCTGCCCAAGGTAGTAGTGCCAGGCCTTACAGCCTGAGTGTTATCGCCGTCAGCGTAAGTATTTTGGTTGGCGCTATTCGGTGCCAGGCTGGTGGCTGAGGTTGTAACCGGTTTACCCAGTACCTGGTTTAATGACGTTAAATCACTCATGTTCAGCGTACCCAATGCAGATTGAATATTTAACTGATTAATTAAATAGTCATAACGGGCATCGGCCAATCGTTGCTTGGATTGATACAAGTCTGTGGTTGCCGTCAACACGTCCAGAATAGTACGAGTACCCACCTGATAACCGGCTTCCATCGCATCCAATGAGCTTTGATTGGAAACAACCGCTTGCTCATATGCTTTAATACTGCTGATAGAGGCTGAAATGTTATTAAATGAAGAACGAACCGTTTGCACCACACTACGGTGGGTGCTTTCCAACAACTCGCTGGAACCGACAAAATTATACTGGGCTTGTTTTACCGCAGAATTGGTGGCACCACCACTATACAGTGGCAAGCTCAATTGCACGCCGATCCGGTTCTGACCCGCATCATTATTTACTTGCTGACTGGTTGGGCTACCACCGCTGTAACGGGTATTAGTTACCGAAGATGATGCTGTTAAATCGATGGTTGGCATGTAACCAGTTTCAGCGAATCTTATTTGCTCACGAGCAAAATCTTGGCTCAAGCGGGCAGAAAGCAAAGAAAGGTTGCGTTTTTCAGCTTCTTTCAACAGGTTATTGACGGCATCGGGGCGTTTTGTCTTCAAACGATTAACATTCAGGGACGCCAGTTCAGGGTAGTAAACACCCGTCACTTGACGCAGTACTTCCAGCGCATTATCCAGATTATTTCGAGCTGTTACTTCGTCGGCCAGTACAGTATCGTAGGTGGCACGGGCATTCTGCACATCGGTAATAGCAACCAAACCCACATTGAAGCGCTGGGTGGTTTGATCCAACTGACGGTATACCGATTGTTTCTGTGCTTCGGTATAAGACAGCCGATCAATCGCTCTGAGAACATCGAAGTAGGCCTTTGCCGTATCCAGAATCAGCTTTTGTTCGCTGGTTTGGAATGCGACATCCTGAATACCCGCAGTTTTTTCCTGTAGGGTCAGAACACGCCATTTAGACATATCAAAAATAGTCTGAGTCAGATTCAGATTACCTGACGTAGCGTTGCTATCCGGGCTATTAGAATTATCGCGGAAACCATTGGTATGGGTATAACCCGTGCTCAAACCAAGCTGTGGTAATAGCGGGCTGCGTGCTTGATTGATTTTTTCATATGCGGCATCGCGATCAGCAGCCGATTTGCGTAAGTCTGGGTTACTATCTCTGGCTTGCTTATAAACTTGCAGCAAGTCCTCTGCCTGGCTCATGGTACTGAAACCAGCCAGACTCAGCCCGATAAGAAGGGGAAGCAGTTTCTTCATTTGCAGTCCTTGTTGTGCAGCAGTTGTACAGCAATGTTACTATGCTAGCTGTCGATAAACGAATTGTTGCCGATTCTATCAGAATCGGCCAATGGCATGAGGTGGCTGATTGTGCCATCCTGCCTTAATTTACTTAAATCTAACACAAAGCTAAGTACGTATTTATAGCCGTCATCTTTCAAGATGCAGGTGTACTGGTTGCACTCGCTACACCGCCCATCCTTCGGCCTCGCCTCTGTGAGGCCGCTACAAGCAGCGTTCAAATTTGTACCAGGCAGATTTTTCACCCGAATCACTTGCTGATGTAAGTTCATCGGGGTTTTCTTGTTTGGCGCTTTCCTGCTCGTTGAAATTTACCGGATATAGACAACTAATCGGTATCGGCCATCTTTGTCAAATAATCTTTATCAAAAACACGTCTATCAGCTAACGCTGCGTCTGCTATTTTAACATCCTGCCGCCTGTGTCGTTTGGCTGTCACCAAAAGGCACAATTCAGGTTCGATATTTACGTTAGGAGGTAAGTATATGTCATCACTACAGCGCTCACCGGTGATTTTCGATAAAAACGATGTGGAAATTATGACACGAGAGTCGCTATATAAGGGCTTTTTTTCGCTGTATTTATATCGTTTTCGTCATCGGCTGTTTAATGGCAAAATGAGTGGTGAGGTCACTCGCGAGATTTTTGAACGTGGCCATGCTGCGGTGTTATTACCCTATGACCCTTGGCGCGATGAAGTGGTGTTGATCGAACAACTGCGGATTGCCGCCATTGACAGCAGCCCATCACCCTGGTTGTTGGAAGTGATCGCCGGGATGATTGAGAAAGGCGAAACCGTTGAAGAGGTGGTGCGGCGCGAAGCAAAAGAAGAGGCCGGAATTCACATCGGCCGTTGTAAACCGGTCCTCAGCTATTTGGCAAGCCCTGGCGGAGCCAGTGAGCGTTTATCAATTATGGTCGGTGAAGTTGATGCCTCTACCGCTGCCGGTATTCATGGGCTGGCAGAAGAAAATGAGGATATTCGGGTGCATGTCGTGAACCGCGAACAGGCTTATCGTTGGGTGGAAGAAGGTTCGATTGATAACGCAGCCTCAATCATTGCATTACAATGGCTGGCGTTGCACCATCAGTTGCTGAGAACAGAATGGCGATCATCAAGATAAGCGAGAAACATAAATGGGTAAGCGTTATACACCTGACTTTCCTGAGATGATGCGTTTATGCGAAACTAACTTCGCACAATTGCGTCGTTTAATGCCCCGTACCGATGAAATCGGTGAAAGCGTCGCTTATCAGGTAAAAGGCGCAAGTTATCGACTGACCATTATTGAATCAACCCGTTACACTTCGGTGGTAGAAATTGTGCAAACCGAGCCGGCGGTGAGCCACTGGAGCCTGCCATCAATGATGGCACGGCTTTATCACGATGCGATGGTCGCGGAAGTGTGTGCCAGTCAGCAGATCTCCCACTTCAAAGCACGTTATGATTATCCGAATAAAAAGTTGCATCAGCGGGACGAAAAGCATCAAATTAACCAATTTCTCGCTGACTGGTTACACTATTGTCTGGCGCATGGGGCGGTGGCAGTTCCTGTTTGTTAGACAGACTGATAGCTTTACTGGCAGATGTATACCCCAAATTATTGGGGTTGCAGGCAGACAGCAAACGAACGAGAAATCGATTGTAAACCATTTTGAACAGCGCTTGCGTTGGCCGTAAGGGTAAGGCTCATTAATCCTGTGGCTTCGAGTTCGAGGGGATATAAACACCCGAACACATCTGGCTGGTGAAGCGGCAAAAACAAGGACACCATTTGGAAGACCTGTTTACATTGCCTATGGCGAGTAGGGCCAGGGCTCGAATTTTACAAATAACAGATACCCACCTTTTTGCGGGTGAACATGAGACCTTGCTGGGGGTGAATACGTCCCGCAGTTATCGCGCTGTGCTGGATGCGATAATTGCTGA
>JBEGTQ010000030.1:0-20917 GCA_041179305.1 Pseudomonadota bacterium
TAAATGGTCGTTCATCATTTGCCTTTTTTATCGTTGAAAGCTGTTTTATTGTTATTAAGCTAGCGGGTAACCCTAATTTTAGCGGCACACCTTACGGGGGATCGAAGTGTGCCGCAACATATTAAGATATTGCGATAAATTGCTGGCGCAGTTGATGCACTTGATCGCGCAGCTCTGCGGCCTGCTCAAACTCCAGGTTTTGCGCATGGGTATACATTTTCGCTTCCAGTTCACGGATTTTCTGACCCAGCGCTTTCGGCGGCAGGGATTGGTAGTTATTGGTATCAGCCACTTTACCGCTCCGCCCTTTTCCTTTACCGCGTGCAGATGGTTTGCCCAGTTGCAGGATATCGCTAATTTTCTTGTTAAGCCCCTGCGGAGTGATCCCGTGCTCCTGGTTGTGAATCTGCTGTTTAACCCGACGCCGCTCAGTTTCACCAATGGCTTTTTCCATTGATGCGGTAATTTTATCGCCATATAAAATGGCTTTGCCGTTGAGGTTACGCGCCGCGCGACCAATGGTCTGGATGAGCGAGCGTTCTGAACGCAGGAAGCCTTCTTTATCAGCATCAAGGATAGCCACCAGAGAAACCTCCGGCATATCCAGGCCTTCTCGTAATAAGTTGATCCCCACCAGTACGTCGAATTCGCCCAAACGCAAATCACGTATAATCTCGACCCGCTCTACGGTATCAATATCCGAATGCAGATAACGTACCCGTGCGCCATGCTCCTCAAGATACTCAGTCAAGTCTTCAGCCATACGTTTGGTCAGCGTGGTCACCAGCACCCGTTCGTTAACTGTGGCGCGGATACGAATTTCTGACAACAGGTCATCCACTTGAGTCGCTACCGGGCGAACCTCAATCAATGGGTCAAGCAGGCCAGTTGGCCGCACCACCTGATCAATCACCTCATCACCGGATTTCTCCAGTTCATATTTACCCGGTGTGGCGGAAACATAGATAGTTTGCGGTGCCAGCGCCTCGAATTCTTCAAACCGCATTGGACGGTTATCCAGCGCCGATGGCAACCGGAAGCCATACTCTACCAGGGTTTCTTTGCGTGACCGGTCACCTTTGTACATTCCCCCTATTTGTGGAATGGTGACGTGGGATTCATCAACAACCAGCAGACCGTCTGCCGGTAGATAATCAAACAAGGTGGGTGGCGCTTCACCCGGCCCACGGCCAGACAGGTAGCGGGAGTAGTTTTCAATGCCTGAGCAGTATCCCAACTCATTCATCATTTCCAGATCAAATTGGGTACGTTGGGTAATTCGCTGTTCTTCGAGCAATTTATTATTAGCCAGTAGCACCTGACGCCGCTCTGCCAATTCGACTTTGATCTCCTCCATTGCCTGCAAGATACGCTCACGCGGGGTCACGTAGTGCGTTTTAGGGTAAACCGTGAAGCGGGGCACTTCATGCTGCAACTGGCCGGTCAAAGGATCAAAGATCGAGAGCCGTTCGACTTCTTCATCAAACAGTTCAACCCGCAGCGCCCACTCATCGGATTCAGCAGGGAAAATATCAATCACTTCGCCACGCACGCGGAAGGTACCCCGCTGAAAGACTTGATCGTTGCGGCTGTACTGCAATTCAGACAAGCGACGTAGAATTGAGCGCTGATCGATAATCATGCCACGGGTCAGATGCAGCATCATTTTCAGGTAAAGATCCGGATCACCCAAACCGTAAATAGCCGAAACCGATGCAACAACAATGACATCCCGCCTTTCCAACAAGGCTTTAGTAGCCGACAACCGCATTTGCTCTATATGTTCGTTTACCGACGCATCTTTTTCAATGAAGGTGTCAGAGCTGGGAACATAGGCTTCTGGCTGATAATAATCGTAGTAAGAGACGAAATACTCTACTGCATTCTCGGGAAAGAATTCTTTCATCTCGCCATAAAGCTGTGCGGCGAGGGTTTTATTAGGTGCCAGCACCATTGTTGGCCGGTTTAGATCGGCAACAACATTAGCGATGGTATACGTTTTACCCGATCCCGTTACCCCTAACAGCGTCTGGTGCGCCAGGCCATTTTCCAGCCCTTCCTCTAACTTGCGGATAGCCTCAGGCTGGTCGCCTGCCGGTTTAAATTCAGAATGTAGTTTAAATAATTTACTCATGAAATTCTCTACCCGTTGGAGATACACATACTATCAGGAGGCTAATTAATTATGAAAGCCCCGTATCTTTTCCACCCTCCCTATGATACTGGATATAAAACCAGCTTCAAGCACCAAAATGCCCGTATTTTCTTCCGTTGCCGATGGCTACCTCGTTATAGTGATGCCAAAACTACCGTTGCACGGTAAAAGCCGTTTATCCCCAACTGTTAACAATATCAAACTATGATCAGTCAATTGATTAAACCTTACGCATCATTATCAATGCATTATTTTTCCTGCTTGATTTTAATTAACATATTGAAATAAATTATATTTAACAAAAAGCAGAGAATACGGGCAACAAGGACCGAAACCGCGCCAGCTCTCGCCTCTCACCAGTTTTCTATGGCTAATGCACAAGGTTATCCACAGGAATGGTGGATAACTCATTCTACCCCACAGAGGCTGGGAGTTGGCGAAAAGCAAAGCCTGGCGATGAACCAGAGACCGCCGCACTTTTTTAGTGTTTTTTTTACATTTTTATTTTGGTGTATATTTCAATTAGTGCTAACTGAACTACTTGCTAATTCCATAAATTCCACTAGCCCATTCGGTGAATTGATATCTTTTGAACCATGTGTTCCTTATTTGCACTATATATTTCCGACCCGGCACCGTTAAGGTGCAATACATTCACCATTGAGTGGCTTCAAATTAAGATACCCACCGAGATCATGGCGCTCAGTCAGCGGATATTCGCCAATATCCGTAAGATAAGGGATAACCCCCAATCGTGGCGCAGATATCATTCTCGTTAGGGTTTCCAGATATTCGGTTTGCCACATCCCTGCCGGAATTACCTCGTTGGCAACCCATCCCGCCAGTGTCAGACCGGCTTGACGAATAGCCTGTGCCGTTAGCAACGCGTGATTAATACAACCCAACTTGACCCCAACAACCATAATTACGGGCAATTGTTCCTGCTCTACCCAATCAGCAAAAGTGACCTGTGACGACAGCGGGGTAAACCAGCCGCCCGCACCTTCTACCAATATCCACTCGGCTGATGACGCTAACTGCCGTAAACCCTGCGATAATTCAGTCAGTAGAATCTTCCGCCCTTCACTTTCACTGGCGATATGAGGAGAGGTCGCTTTCTCAAAGGTCAGCGGATTGACCTGGGTATAGCTGAGTGACTCGCTGCTGTTGGCTTGCAGCGCCAGGGCATCACTATTACGCAAGCCTTCTACTGTCATTTGGCTTCCTGAAGCAACCGGTTTGTATCCGGCAGTGCGGTAGCCCTGACTGGCCGCCGCTTGCAGCAATGCGCAACTGACGACCGTTTTACCGACGTCGGTGTCAGTACCGGTGATGAACCAACCTTTAATCACGGTAAATAACCCCATAAACCAGTTGATAACTGAGCGGATAATAGCCTGATTGTGCAACATAAGCCTGTTGCAGTGCTGCCAGGCGTTTACGCCCACGTAGCCCGGCCTCGCGCCCATGATGCAAATGCGTCGCACCAATGCCTTGCAATGAGCGCATCAGCGCTATCACGTCTGGAAACTGTTGTTGATATCGCTGTGCCGTTAGCTGATGACGATAACCCTGACACGCCGCATTGATGTGCTGAATCGAGAGAAAATCATTGATATGACGTTTATTATCAACCTGTTGCCACGCTTGTCCCAATTCATCAAGGGAGCCATCGGCCAGCGTTGAAAACAGAATAATACCACCAGGGCGGGTTACCCGATAAAGCTCCGCCACGGCCGCCGCCAGATCCGCGCACCACTGCACCACCAGATTACTAAAACAGAGATCTACCGACTGATCCGGCATAGGAATATGCTCAATATCACCGAGTAAGTAGTCGTCAGCAGCGTGCTGTTGACGGGCATATTCCAGCATACCTGCCGCCAGATCCAACGCCACAACCCGCTTCCCCAATTCGCGCCAGCGACGGCTGAAATAGCCGGTTCCACAACCGGCATCCAGCACCGTTTCGCCAGCATGACGTAAACCCAATTCCAGCAGCGTCTCACCGGTTGCTCGCTGTAAATCTGCTGCTGAATCATAGCTGCGCGCAGCCTTACTGAATGCCGCAGCAATAGCCGTTTTATCAATGGATTCGGTAACGAAGGTTTGTTCAGTGGCAAGCGCCATGCAGCACCTCCAACAATCTGTCAATATCTTCAGGCAGGTGCACTGCGCTCAACGTAATGCGCAATCTTGCGCTGCCTGGGGGAACGGTGGGGGGCCGAATGGCGCTCACCCATAAACCTGCAGCACGCAGTTGTTCTGCCAGTATCAGCGTTTGTTGGTTATCCCCCACCAGCAGCGGCTGAATAGCCGTTTCTGATGCCCCCAATTGCAACGGCAAATCAACTGCGCCAGCGCGGAATTGATCAATGCGCTGCTGGAGTTGCAAACGTAAATCATCACCTTGCTGAATACGTAATAACGCTGCCTGCAAAGCACAAGCCTGTGCGGGTGGCATCGCGGTGCTGTAAATCAGATGGCGGGCATATTGCAGCAGATACTCAGCCACAGGCTCCTGACACAATACTGCCGCACCACTAAGGCCGAATGCTTTACCGAACGTGGCCACCAACAGTTCGGGCCTCACCCCTTGCTGCCAACAACTGCCTCGCCCACCGTCACCACAGACACCAATACCGTGCGCATCATCCACCAGCAACCAACCACCGGCAGCCGCTGTCTTTTGCTGTAAAGCCGCCAATGGTGCACTGTCACCATCCATACTGAAAACGCCCTCGGTTACGACCAACGTATGGCCTAAACAGGGTTTATCCAACAATTTTTGCAGCGAGTCAGGTTGATTATGCACAAAGCGACGCAACTGAGCCGGCGAATACGCGGCTGCCTCCAACAACGAAGCATGGCTCAGTTTATCGGCTAATATCCGATCATCTACTGCGGTTAATGCCGCCAACAGCGCCTGATTTGCGGCATAACCAGAGATAAACAGCAAAGCACGTGGGTAGCCGAGCCAGTCAGCTAATTGCTGTTCCAGACGTGCATGGGGTTGGCTATAACCGGTAACATGGCCAGAGCCGCCACTGCCCACGCCATAACGCTGCGCGCCCTGCTGCCACGCCGCAATCACTGCCGCATCCTGACTTAATCCGAGATAGTCGTTACTGGAAAAATTGAGGTATTGGCGGCGGCCGGATTGTAGATCGGTAAAATGTAACCAGCGCCCGTTAGCGCCGTCATTCACCTGACGGGTTCGGTAAGCGGCGGCATCGTGACGTTGTTGCAGCCCCAGTTCTATTTTGCGCTGCCAGCTCATCAGAGTGCCGCGTTATAAAATTGAGTCGTGTCACCGTACAACAACTGCTCAGTTAATGCTTGCTGTTGCTCGCGAGAGCCTTGTTCGGTGGTAGTTTGTTGTGGGTTCAAACCCAACTTGCGGAACAGTTGCAGATCTTTGTCTTCGTCCGGGTTAGGCGTGGTGAGCAGTTTGCAACCGTAGAAAATTGAATTAGCCCCCGCCATAAAACACATGGCCTGCGTCTGCTCGTTCATTTGCTCGCGACCGGCGGATAGCCGTACGTAAGAAGTTGGCATCATAATACGGGCTACAGCGATGGTGCGGATAAATTCAAAAGCATCAATATCTTCGTTATTTTCCAACGGCGTACCTTTAACTTTTACCAACATATTAATTGGCACGCTTTCCGGCGGCTTAGGTAAATTCGCCAGTTGTACCAGCAATCCAGCACGGTCACGTACCGTCTCCCCTAACCCGACAATACCACCGGAACAGACTTTAATTCCGGCATCACGGACTTCGCCTAAGGTATCCAGCCGCTCCTGATAACTGCGGGTGGTGATGACGCTGCCGTAAAATTCCGGCGAGGTGTCCAGGTTGTGGTTGTAATAATCCAGCCCCGCCTCTGCCAGCCGCTGTGCCTGCTGCTTATCCAATGTGCCAAGCGTCATACAGGTTTCCATGCCCATGGCCTTAACACCTTCCACCATCTGCTCCAGATAGGGCATGTCGCGCTCGTGAGGATTTTTCCACGCCGCCCCCATGCAAAAGCGGGTTGAACCGGCCGCTTTAGCTTTTTTAGCCGACTCCAGCACTTGCTCAACCTGCATTAAACGCTCACTTTCCAGGCCGGTTTTGTAACGCGAACTTTGCGGGCAATATTTGCAATCCTCTGGGCAGGCACCGGTTTTTATTGATAGTAAGGTGCTGACTTGCACCTGACGCGGATCAAAATGCTGACGGTGAACACGCTGCGCTTCAAACAATAAATCCAACAGCGGTTTTTCAAACAAAGCCTGGGCTTGCCGGACTGTCCAGTGAGTATAATTTGCCATTACAGCCTCTCTCAGAAGAGAAAAAAGTTTCGCCAGTGTAAATAAATCCGATATACTGTCAACCATTCACGCTGCAAATTAGTTTACAACAGACCCCTATGACGCCTTCTGACCTTGCTTTTGATCAACGCCATATCTGGCATCCTTACACGTCAATGACTGACCCCCTTCCCTGCTATCCGGTGGTAGCCGCCGACGGCGTTGAGTTGCAATTGGCTGATGGCCGGCGGCTGATCGATGGCATGTCGTCATGGTGGGCCGCAATACATGGTTATAATCATCCGGCATTGAATCAGGCAGCACGTCAACAGTTGGATAAAATGTCGCATGTGATGTTTGGTGGAATAACCCACCCATCGGCAGTGGCGCTGTGTAAACAGTTGGTTGCTATTACTCCACCTGCGCTGGAATGCGTATTTCTGGCGGATTCCGGCTCAGTTGCGGTGGAAGTGGCGCTGAAAATGGCTTTACAGTATTGGCAGGCGAAGGGGGAGCGGCGGCACCGTATTCTGACACTACGTCATGGCTATCATGGTGATACTTTCGGCGCAATGTCGGTTTGCTGCCCGCAGAACTCAATGCACAATTTGTATCAGGGTTATTTGGCTGAAAATATCTTTGCTGACGCACCACAGTGCCGCTTCGACCAACCGTGGGATCCAGAAGATATTGCTGATTTTGCCCGCAAAATTGCACAATATTCCGGCGAAATTGCCGCCGTCATTCTTGAGCCAATAGTTCAGGGTGCAGGCGGTATGCGCATTTACCACCCAGCTTATCTGCGTGAGGTGAGAGCCTTGTGTGACCACCATCAGATCTTGCTGATTGCCGATGAGATAGCCACAGGCTTTGGCCGTACTGGTATGCTTTTTGCCTGCGAACATGCGCAGATTGTTCCCGACATATTATGTTTGGGCAAGGCGCTGACCGGCGGTTATCTCACGCTGTCCGCCACCCTGACCACCCGGAAAGTGGCAGAAACCATCAGTAACGGTGATGCCAAGTGTTTTATGCATGGGCCGACTTTTATGGCTAATCCGCTGGCTTGTGCCGTTGCCTCATCCAGCCTAAAGCTATTAGCGCAAAATCAGTGGCAACGGCAGGTTGGCGCGATAGAAAAGCAATTGAAACAGGCGTTACTGCCGCTGGCCCAGCACCAAACAGTGGCTGATGTACGAGTATTAGGGGCTATCGGCGTAGTCGAAATGAAGCAACCGGTGAATGTTGCTCACGTGCAGCGGGGCTTTGTCGAACACGGCGTATGGATCCGCCCGTTCGGTAAGCTAATTTACCTGATGCCACCTTATATTATCTCACCACAGGCACTCACGCGGTTAACGAACGCGGTGACCGCGGCTGTGGTGAGCGCTGATTAGGGAAATAACCTTATAACTACAGACGTCACTGTCGCAACCAGTTTGGATTACGCATACTGCCCAAGTTCAAAATGACAAGTAAAATAGCCTATTGCGCCAAAATACTCACCCACATTGGTCCTTTCCCTACTGAATAGCGTTTCAGGGTAGTTAGCTCACCACTATGGTGATCAATGCGATACACCTCGATATGATCTGATTTTTGCCCGGACGAAATCAGGAAATTGCCGCTGTGGTCAATATTAAAGCCACGCGGTTGTGCTTCGGTCAGATGATGCCCTACCAACAAAATCGTGCACCCGTCGTCGGAGACACTAAAAATACCCAGCAGGCTGGCGCTACGGTCGCTGATATAGAGATGGCGACCATTTGGCGTAATATGGATATCTGCCGCCCAACGCGTGCCAGTGAAATCAGTTGGCATCGCATCCAACGTCTGAATTAACTTATATTCTTGCCCGTTATCACTTATCTGATACACATCCACCGAGCTATTGAGTTCATTAATACAATAAGCTACCCGATGATTCGGATGGAAGGCCATATGGCGTGGCCCTGCACCGGTGGCTACCCTAATATCGGCCTGGGCATGAGGAGCCAGCTTACCTTCAACACTCAAATCAAATAACCGCACTTTGTCTTCTTTCAGACAAGGCACCAGTAAGATCTGATTGGTCGGATCAATATTTGCTGAATGTGGCGCCAGCAAATCATCTAATTGTTGAATAGGTGCCTGCACCACACCCTGTTCATCAATGGGGCTAATGCTCACGCAATTGAAACTGTAAGAGGCCGAGAACAGGAAGCGGCCTTGTAGATCAGTACTGATGTGAGTCGGGCTGCCGGGAAGTGATGCCATCCCAGCGGCGGTCAACGTGCCGTCGCCGGTAATATTATAACTGACGATAGCAAAATCAGGGCGCACCCCAACATACAGATGACGTTGATTCGGGCTGATGGTCATCGGCTGCACCTGTCCCGGTGTATCCACGGTTTGTAATAAAGTTAATTCACCGGCTGAATCTAATTGCCAGACATGGATCTGCTGACTGTCCGGGCTTGCCACATAAACCGTTTGCTTCATTTTTACTCCTTAGTCGAATCTGCCAGGCAATTCTCATCGGCCGAATTTGTGTCACTCAGGATCTCGGTTGACATTTGCGCTCAAAAATCAAGTTTAGTTTTTAACACTTCTGGGAGGGCTTCCCAGCGTGGGCTGAGTAGGGTCAACCGCCCTATTTCAGAATACCTGATTAACCACGCTTGAGCGGTTTTACCAAACTATCTAACCCTTCAATTTTAATCGTCAGCGTCATCTCCATCAGCATACCCAGCTTGCCTTGAGGAAATTCACCTTTGCGGGCGAACCATAGCAGGTACTCTTCTGGCAGATCGATCAATACGCGCCCCTGATATTTGCCAAAGGGCATACGGGTATTGGCGATCTCAAGCAGGTTTTCCTTTTCCACATCGCCCTCCGGCGTTAAAATCATTCACCGAGTAAGCGGATCATCTCAGCTTCATCAATGACTGTAATACCAAGCTGTTGCGCTTTGACCAGCTTCGATCCGGCAGCTTGACCCGCGATCACCAGATCGGTTTTCCTGGAAACACTGCCACTCACTTTAGCACCGAGAGCCGTGAGACGATCTTTGGCTTCATCCCGCGAAAGCATCGTCAGTGAACCGGTCAACACCACTGTTTTAGCGGCAAACGGGCTGTCGATCTCTTCCACCACGATCTGTTGCGGTTCAGGCCAACTGATCACTTGTTCCAACGCTTTAATAACCTTCTGATTATGTTCCTCATTAAGGAAGTTCATCACATGTTTCGCCACCACGTCACCCACATCTGGCACTCTTTTTAATGTTTCGAGGTCAGCCGCACGCAAATTAGCCAGATTACGAAAGTGAGCCGCTAAATTGGCCGCAGTGGCTTCTCCTACTTCACGAATGCCCAAAGCATACAGGAAACGTGCAAAAGTGGTTTGTTTTGCTTTTTCTAACGCTGCAATCAGATTTTGCGCAGACTTCGGCCCCATTCGGTCTAAACCCGTCAGCTTGCCAGCGGTCAGGTGGAATAAATCAGCAGGATTTTCGACATACTGCTTTTCCACCAGTTGCTCAATAATTTTGTCACCCATGCCATCAACATCCAGCGCCCGACGAGAAACAAAGTGCTTCAAAGCCTCTTTACGCTGTGCGGCACAGAACAGGCCACCCGTACAACGGGTAACAACTTCACCTTCGACCCGTTCTATATCAGAACCGCATACCGGACAATGTGCTGGGAAGGAGATCTCTTTGGCATCTTGAGGACGCTGTTCCATTACCACACCGACCACTTGCGGAATCACATCACCGGCGCGGCGTACAATCACCGTATCGCCAATGCGCAGACCAAGTCGCTCGATTTCATCGGCATTATGTAATGTCGCATTGCTAACCATTACGCCCGCCACCTGCACCGGTTCCAGGCGGGCTACCGGTGTAATGGCACCAGTACGCCCTACCTGGAATTCAACTTCACGGACCTGAGTTATTTGCTCCTGCGCCGGGAATTTAAACGCCGTTGCCCAGCGCGGGGCGCGTGCAACAAAGCCCAGTTGTTCTTGTAAGTTGAGATCATCAACTTTGATGACGACACCGTCAATATCAAAACCCAAGCCCGCACGGTCTTGCTCTACCTGCCGATAGAAGGCAATCACCTGATCGCTACCGGTGCATAATTTCACGCGATTACTGAGCGGTAAACCCCAGGCTTTAAATTGCATCAAACGTGCAAAATGGCTGCGAGGTAACGCGCCCCCCTCCAGCAAACCGACACCGTAGCAGAAGAAGGTTAGCGGCCGTTTGGCTGTAATGCGTGGGTCAAGCTGACGCAATGAACCTGCAGCAGCATTACGTGGATTGGCAAATACTTTGCCATCGTTGCGACGTGCTTCTGCGTTAAGTTGCTCAAAACCGGCTTGCGGCATAAAAACTTCGCCACGGACTTCTACCCGGTGTGGGATATTGTCCCCATGCAGGCGCAGAGGAATGGCGCGAATGGTACGCACATTGGCGGTAATATTTTCGCCGGTCGTGCCATCACCACGGGTTGCTGCCCGAACCAGCTCACCTTCTTCATATAGCAGGCTGACCGCCAGACCATCCAGTTTCAACTCGCAGCAAAATGTCAGCGGCTCAACGGTTTTCAACCGATCATGCACCCGCCGGTCAAAAGCCAGATAACTCTCTTCATCAAAGACATTATCAAGAGAGAGCATCGGCACTTCATGCTTAACGTGATCAAACGCATCAAGAGGTGCAGCCCCTACCCGCTGCGTTGGCGAGTCATTAGTAATCCATTCAGGATGTTGTACTTCGAGATTGCGCAACTGTTGCATCAGGCGGTCATATTCAGCATCAGCTATTTCTGGGGCATCCAGCACATGATAAAGATATTCGTGATGGCGCAATGCGGTTTTTAGTTGATTAATTTGCTGAATTATCGATTCCATAGCTCACCACCAAAGATAAAAAACCCCCGGCATGGCGGGGGTTCGGGTTAATTCGATTCATTGCAAGGCAACACTATCAAGTAGTTGCTTTCGCATCCAGCACTTCTCTGATGCGAGCCTTGTACGTTTCCAGTTTTTGCGGCGTCATCATGCGGCGCTCATCATCCAGCACCACACCACCGACATCATCGGCAATACGTTGGGCTGATTGCAGCATTAATTTAAAGTTCTGATTTGCATCACCGTAAGACGGTACCATCATAAAAATTGAAATACCCGGCGTTGAGAACTCGGACATGGTGTCAGGGTCAAACGAACCTGGTTTCACCATATTTGCCAGGCTGAATAATACCGGCCCGCTGCCTGCCGGGCTAAGATGACGATGGAAAATACCCATCTCACCGAATTGGAAACCAGACTGAAGAACACTTTGTAACAGCAATTCACCGCCAAGAGTACCGCCATGATGTGCTGCAACATGCAACACCAAAACAGTCTCTTTCAGTTTTTGTGGTTTCACCTCTGATGGTGAAGCAACAGATTCTGATTGCAGTTCTGTATGTTGTGAAGCCTCCTGAGGTGAACGTTGCGCCACGTGCTGAAGCTCCGCGTGAGAAGGTTGCGAATAGGATTCATCAACCGAACCCAGCAAAGGTTCACCCCGTGATTCATGCAGTGGTTGCTCAACCGATTGCCCCCCTAATAAAGGGTCGTCGTTTTCTATTTGCTCCGAGCCCGTTTGCCCAGCAGCAAAAGGAGTTTGACGAGATTCTGCCTTAACCTGAACCGGTTTGGTTTCAGTATGTTTAATGACCGGCGGCGCATCATCGTGGTCGATATGACTAAATGAGGGCTTCTCGTGTGGATGAGCAGCGCGGACACGCACTTCTCCCACCCCTTCATCGAGACTCTCGATCAGGGTTTCAACACGTTCTTGTTTTGCACGTTTAACTGGGCGATCGCGAAAAAGTGAAGAGCGTTCTTTACGGCTGGTCCATAACCCATGCAATAACAACGCTATTATGACGATCGCGCCAACAACGATTAATATCAGACGCAAATCCTGCATCATTACTATCTCTGTTGTTCCAATACATTGCCACCGCGGCAAACATTCACCCTTTAACTCTATTTCCCAACGAAGACAAGTGCAAGTCCGCGCTCAATTTTCTTCAAAGAAAAATGATTATGTCAGGTGTTTAGCTTATTTTTTGCACGATATGCGACTATGCAGTAGCGAATCATACCGATATGATACATCCGTCAATACAATTACCGAGAGCTGAGTGGCGTATATGCAAAAAGCAGTAAAGAAGATCAGTGGTATCCATTATTTTGCTCAGGGATGGCGGCTAATCTCCCGTCCAGGCATCCGGCGATTCGTTATTTTACCCCTACTGGTAAATATTTTGCTGATGGGGGGGGCTTTTTGGTGGTTATTCAACCGGATAGGTCACTGGATCCCTCAATTAATGAGCCATATTCCCAGTTGGTTACAATGGCTCAGTTACCTACTGTGGCCGGTGATTGTTCTGTCAATATTGCTGGTGTTCAGTTATCTGTTCAGCACCATCGCTAATATCATCGCCGCCCCCTTTAGCGGTTTGCTGGCTGAACAACTGGAAGCGAGCCTGACAGGTAAGCTACTGCCAGATGCAGGCCTATGGGGAATAGTAAAAGACTTACCGCGCATTATGGCGCGCGAGTGGCAAAAGTTGGCTTACTACCTGCCACGGGCGTTGGGGCTGTTGGTGCTGTACTTTATTCCGGGCATCGGCCAAACGGTTGCACCGGTATTGTGGTTCATGTTCAGTGCCTGGATGTTATCGATTCAATATTGCGACTATCCATTTGATAACCATAAAGTAAGTTTTCAAAAAATGCGAAGCTCGCTACGCCAGGATAAAATCGATAATCTACAATTTGGGGCATTGGTGAGCTTATTCACTATGATCCCCTTCCTTAATCTGGTGATCTTACCCGTTGCTGTCTGCGGTGCCACCGCGATGTGGGTTGATCGCTATCGCGAGCAGTTTATTCAGCCACCGCGCTAAATGATATTGGCGTGCCGATCACGCCCTTGTTGTTAAGATCAAGAATTATTGCAATTGAATCTTATTTCCTAACAACATATCGATGTGCTATTTACTTACATGGCCATACTGTTAGCGTATGCTTTGAACGTTTCTTACATTTTCATCGTGTTAAAGGACTGGTTATGAGCAAGATATATGAAGACAACTCATTAACAATCGGCCATACACCGCTGGTTCGTCTGAATCGTATAGGCAACGGGCGCATTTTAGCGAAAGTTGAGTCACGCAACCCAAGTTTCAGCGTTAAATGCCGTATCGGTGCCAACATGATTTGGGATGCTGAAAAACGCGGTATTCTAACCACAGCTAAAGAACTGGTTGAACCCACCAGCGGCAATACCGGTATTGCTCTGGCCTTTGTTAGCGCAGCGCGCGGCTATAAACTGACCCTGACCATGCCTGAAACTATGAGCATTGAGCGCCGCAAACTGCTGAAAGCACTGGGGGCCAATCTGGTACTGACCGAAGGCGCTAAGGGAATGAAAGGAGCGATTGCCAAAGCTGAAGAGATTCAGGCAACCGATCCAGGCCGTTATCTCATTTTGCAGCAATTCAATAATCCAGCTAATCCAGAAATCCATGAAAAAACCACTGGACCCGAAATTTGGAACGACACCGATGGAGAAGTGGATGTGTTTATCGCCGGTGTCGGTACCGGTGGTACTCTGACCGGTGTTAGCCGCTACATTAAAAATATCAAAGGAAAAGCGATTACCACTGTTGCGGTTGAACCGACCGACTCCCCTGTTATCACTCAAGCCCTCGCTGGGCAAGAGATCACACCCGGCCCACATAAAATCCAGGGTATCGGTGCTGGTTTTATTCCTGGCAACCTCGATTTAAACCTAATTGACCGCGTTGCTCTGGTGACCAACGACGAAGCTATCTTGATGGCTCGCCGTTTGATGGATGAAGAAGGCATTCTGGCTGGGATCTCTTCTGGTGCAGCAGTAGCAGCAGCCGTAAAACTTTTGGAAGAATCAGCGTTCACCAATAAAACCATTGTGGTGATTCTTCCGTCCTCAGGTGAGCGCTACTTGAGCACAGCATTGTTTGCCGGTTTATTCACTGAACAAGAGCGACAACAATAATCATACTGCCGCACTAAACGCTGACCGTTTAAGAAAACGTGAACGATCTTACCGTTAAGCGACGATCTGCTTAAACATCGTCTGAGCACGATTTTATATGACCTTACTCTCAGAACGGCTTCAAATTACTGAAGCCTCTAATTTACCCAGAGTGGTTTGATTATTATAAAAAAAGTTACATTGAGCTGATGCGGATAAGTTATTGAAATAACCGGTAACGGTCAGAGCGAGCCTGAGTACTGCATATTAGCCGGTTCAGCAAATTATCCAACCAAAAAGAGAGCGGCTCGTTCTTAAACGAATGGCATTACTGTGAAGAACCCTTTTTTGTGGCTCCCATAGACGTTTTTGCCACATAAAGATTGATTTTATCCTCTGGGTTTAGTATTTAACCGGTCAATTATTTTTATACACAAAATTGATCATATGATAGCTACACATTAGGCTGAATCGATTTAAAAATGATGCAAAGCGACAAAAATGTCATCACTCGAACGCTGATTGAAGACATAACGCAAAAAGAGCATTATTCTCGGAGGCGATAGTGACGATTTTAGACCTAAATTCAGGTGTCATCGGAAACTGCCTTTATGACTGCCCGTGGTTGAGGCATAGTCTTGTGCAAACCAGAAAATGCCCTCATGCACGCACCAATACAGGCTAAAGTATGGCATTTACACTAAACTTTAGCTCCACAACATAAATCCAAATAAGTTGGGGAAGTACTCATGTTCCAGCAAGAAGTTACCATTACTGCACCAAACGGTCTGCATACCCGCCCTGCTGCCCAATTCGTTAAAGAAGCAAAAGGCTTCGCGTCTGAAATTACTGTGACCTCTAACGGTAAAAGCGCTAGCGCCAAAAGCCTGTTTAAACTGCAAACTCTGGGTCTGACTCAAGGTACTGTTGTTGTAATCTCGGCTGTTGGTGAAGATGAGCAGAAAGCCATTGAGCATCTGGTAAAACTGATGGCAGAGCTTGAGTAATCCACCCATGCTTTTTTAGTTAACACCAGTCAAGAGTAGGGTATGGTTATGATTTCAGGCATTTTAGTATCACCGGGTATTGCTTTTGGTAAAGCACTTTTGCTAAAAGAAGATGAAATTGTCATCAACCGGAACAAGATTCTTGTTGACCAGGTAGAGCAGGAAATCGCACGTTTCCTGACTGCGCGGAACAAAACCTCTGCGCAGTTAACAGTGATTATGGAAAAAGCAGAGAAAAGCCTCGGCGTAGAGAAAGCCGCCATCTTCGAAGGGCATATCATGCTATTGGAAGACGAAGAGCTTGAACATGAAATCATCGCCCTCATCAAAGATGACAAACAGTCTGCTGATGCTGCAGCTTATTCAGTGATTGAAGGGCAGGCAAAAGCACTGGAAGAACTGGATGACGAATATCTGAAAGAACGTGCCGCTGACGTACGTGATATCGGTAAGCGCCTGCTGAAAAACATCCTCGGCCTGACCATTGTCGATCTGAGTGCAATACCGGATGAAGTCATTTTGGTTGCTACCGACTTGACGCCGTCGGAAACCGCACAGCTCAATCTGGAGAAAGTGCTAGGGTTTATCACCGATTTAGGTGGCCGCACTTCTCACACCTCGATTATGGCTCGCTCTCTGGAGCTGCCAGCTATTGTCGGGACAACCGATGTGACCAAACACGTCAAGAACAGCGACTATTTAATCCTTGATGCGGTTAATAATAAAATTTACGTTAACCCGACCAACGAAGTCATCAGTGAGTTAAAATCAATTTGGAAACAATACGTTGCAGAAAGACACGAATTGGCTAAATTGAAAGATCTACCTGCTATCACCCTTGATGGCCATCAAGTTGAAGTGGTTGCCAACATTGGTACTGTGCGAGATATCGCCGGGGCAGAGCGCAATGGCGCTGAAGGTGTTGGTCTGTACCGTACTGAATTCCTGTTCATGGATCGCGACTCACTACCTACTGAAGAAGAGCAGTTCCAGGCTTATAAAGCCGTTGCACAAGCGATGAGTCCTCAGCCAGTTATCGTCCGTACTATGGATATCGGTGGTGATAAAGATCTGCCATACCTGAATCTGCCGAAAGAAGAAAATCCATTCCTGGGTTGGCGCGCTATCCGTATTGCCATGGATCGCAAAGAAATTCTGCACGCACAACTGCGCGCAATCCTGCGTGCCTCAGCATTTGGCAAATTGCGCATCATGTTCCCGATGATCATTTCAGTTGAAGAAGTACGCATACTGAAAGCTGAGCTTGAGCTGCTCAAGCGCCAATTACGTGAAGAAAAGAAGGACTTTGACGAAACTATCGAAGTCGGAGTTATGATTGAAACACCGGCGGCAGCGGTTATCGCTCGCCATTTAGCTAAAGAAGTTGACTTTTTTAGTATTGGGACAAACGATCTAACTCAGTATACTCTGGCGGTAGATCGCGGCAATGAACTGATTTCTCATCTCTACAATCCAATGTCACCATCGGTATTGGGTTTGATCAAACAAGTTATTGATGCGTCTCACGCTGAAGGTAAGTGGACCGGTATGTGCGGTGAACTTGCAGGTGATGAACGTGCTACACTGTTACTATTGGGCATGGGGCTGGATGAGTTCAGCATGAGTGCGATTTCGATCCCACGCATCAAGAAAATTATCCGTAATACGAATTTCGAAGATGTGAAGGTGTTGGCAGAGCAAGCATTAGCTCAACCAACAGCGGATGTATTGATGGCTTTGATTGATAAATTCATCGAAGAAAAAACACTCTGCTAATTCCACAATACTGGAATGTTGCCCAATGTAAATACTTAGGAGAAGATCATGGGTTTGTTCGATAAACTGAAATCACTGGTTTCAGATGATAAAAAAGACAGTGGCACTATTGAAATAGTCGCGCCGTTGTCCGGTGAAATCGTCAACATTGAAGATGTTCCTGATGTTGTTTTTGCAGAGAAAATCGTTGGTGATGGTATTGCCATCAAGCCTTCAGGCAATAAAATGGTTGCTCCTGTTGACGGCACCATCGGTAAAATTTTCGAAACTAACCATGCTTTTTCTATCGAATCAGACAGCGGCATTGAGCTATTCGTGCACTTTGGTATTGATACCGTTGAACTAAAAGGTGACGGTTTCAAACGCGTCGCTGAAGAGGGTCAACGTGTTAAGAAAGGTGATGTGGTTATTGAGTTCAACCTCGCCCTGTTGGAAGAGAAAGCCAAATCGACACTGACTCCGGTTGTTATCTCTAACATGGACGAGATCAACGAACTGATTAAATTGTCTGGTACTGTTACTGTTGGTGAGACCCCAATCATTCGTATTAAGAAGTAATTTCATACGAATGAAAAGTAGCGCTCAAGGATAGGATCGTTTAAGAAAACGCGAACGATCCCACCCTTAAGTGGTTAATTTATAGACAACTTTTCAATTCATATCGATAATCACGATTATAATTTTTAATGGAAGGATATTTTTGAATTACACAACGCAACGAACGCATGATTTAAACTGTCCAACGTTTTGAGTACAGTTCAGATCAATGCAAGCCTCTCTATCGACAGCGACAAAAAAACCATCATACGTTGAGTGAAAGCTACTTAACTTCACCCATCGCTTTCAATTTTTTCGACAGCTCACGGCGCTCTTTAGACAGATCAGCGTTTTTGATGATGTAATCATCAACGCGATCTTCGTAATCGCCCCGCATATTAGCGATAATAGCCTGAACCTCCTCAATACTCATTCCTGGCTTGATGTATTCACTAAGATTATCGAGCAACAGAACGCGCTTTTGGTTATCACGAATTTTCTTTTCATTATCAGCTATTTCACGCTGCAATTTATTTTTGCGACGAAACATACGCACAAACTCCAAAACGGCCTGGAAAGTCGGTTTTGCTATATTATCCATTTTTACACCTTCACTTAAGTTTTACAAAAATTCAATTATTAGTGACCAGACTGGCAACACCGTACCACTTACGCTTAGTTGTGCTCAATGACGAAATTAATTAGCTTATCTTACCTGCTTTAAACGCCAGACAAAAATTTCATCTGCCTAATAGCACATATTTATCACCTGCGTAAGGTCATATTAATCAGATCATCCGCAGCCAGGCGGCAACGGAGCAAAACCGCAGCAGCTTGCTCAAGTAAGTGATTGAGGTGAGTAAAGGCGCACAACTGCACCTTTAAGGGCGACGGGTATATAACCTTTCAACTAATTGAGAGCATCACCGGTAAAACGAAAAAAGAAATATCATTTATCCAGCCGTAATCAGCATCTCATTATGACTAATATATAAATACACCAAAGGAACCAGCCTGAAAGCCAGTACCTTTGGCTATTTTTGCAGTTTATCACGCATCCTGGCAGACTATTTCGCTCCCTCACCAACCAATGACTGCAACTCTGACCACAATTCTTCCACATGCAGCCGTTCCGTACCTAAGGTACCGATGGAAATTCTAACCATCCAACGGCCTGACAACGTCGCCGGTGTGACATAACTTTTACCCGACTGATTTAACTTTTCCACCCAGGCTCGGGTGTAGATATCCAGCGCTTCACCGTGTAACCCGCCCGGTTGATGACGGACACACAGCGTTTGTAATGTCACAGGCGCAACCAACTGCCAATCTTTATGATTTTCGATTTGCTCTGCCAACCAATGGGCATTGGCAATATCTCGCCGCAAACGTGCCTGCAAACCTTCTACACCCTGCTCACGAATCAAAAACCACAGTTTCAGCGCACGAAAACGTCGCCCAAGTGGAATCCCCCAATCCCGGTAGTTTTTGACCTGCCCATCGGCATTTGACTGTAGAAAACTGGGGTTAGTACTCATGATACGAATCAGATGCTCAGTATCGCGCACGCAATACACAGAGCAATCAAAGGCGGCACCTAACCATTTATGCGGATTAAGCACCACCGAATCAGCCTTTTCTATTCCATGCCATAAATGGCGATATTCAGGCAGAATCATCGCAGAACCCGCCATCGCTGAGTCGACATGTAGCCATAAATCGTAGCGTTGACAAATGTCGCCGATAGCATCAAGAGGGTCCATCACCGTTGCCGCCGTCGTGCCGGTGGTCGCAATCACGATACAAGGCCGGTTTCCTGCCGCCAGATCCTGCTCAATCGCCTTTTCCAACGCCGAGGAGGAGATAGCATGATGTTCATCAGTAGCGACCAGGCGGATATTTTTCAGACCAAATCCGGCCAACATAGCGGCTTTATTTACAGCACTATGCGCTTCTGGCGAAGTATAAACGATTAGCGGTGCCCCATTGCTCAGCATTCCATCCTGCATCAACGCATAATCAGAGGTTTTTTCCCTGGCACTAATCAGCGCGACCAGCGTCGAAGTTGAGGCTGAATCCTGAATGACCCCACTCCAGTTGTCACTCAGGCCAATCATTTTCAGCAACCAATTGGTGGTCACTTCTTCGATTTCAGTCAACGCAGGGCTGGATTGCCAGGACAGGCCAATCACTCCCAAACCGGTACTCAGGCAATCTCCCAAAACCGATGATAATTCTACGTTCGACGGGAAATAACCGAAAAATTTAGGGTGCTGCCAGTGCAATAAACCCGGCATGACCAATTTTTCAATATCGCCCATAATATGTTCAAAAGGTTCGCCTTTTTCCGGTGCATTCGCAGGTAAATTCGCTTTAATTTGCCCCGGAGTGGTTAGCGGGTGTATTGCCCGCTGCACGATATTTTGGCGATAATCTGCAATCAAGTCGATCATGGCATGACCATGACGACGAAACTCATCTGGAGTCATAGAAAGTTGTCCATAGTGGAAACGAGAGTTATTTTAGCACCAGAAATAGAATGGCTGATGGGTGTTATAACCAATAAATGACTGCATACTGATTCGCTTGCCTGAGTCAAACCCGCAAATGGCATGTGGACGGCGGGTATTAATAATTACCAGCTCATTCTTTTTCGGCTTAATTCTCAGCGGAAATTGCAGACGATCTTCCGGTAATAAGTCACCTTCAAATAGCTCGACCTCATCAAATGAAAAAGCCTCGGTGTCCCATACCATTAATTCCCCACCGCTTGGCGGCGTTTCAATATAAATGTTAGCGCTGAACTGATGTTCTAATTCCGCAACTGATAGGGGCAAGCAATCCACATGAGGAACGGTTTCGGACAAGTGAGCCGTTTCGGGGAACATGGCGCGAATAAGGTCACGTATTCAATCCGGTGATCATCAGATAAACTCCCCGTTTTTATCAAAGGGATTCTGAGCCCCATTCCCAGTTGAAATGCAACAAAGTGACCCACTGGCTAGACCCGGATAAAATCACCGTTCTGGCCCTACTGGAGATCCCTTTGCATGCAGGGAAAACATCTGACTCAGAAAGAGC
>JBEGTQ010000031.1:0-13079 GCA_041179305.1 Pseudomonadota bacterium
GGCGGCCATAGCGCGGTGGGACCACCTGACCCCATGCCGAACTCAGAAGTGAAACGCCGTAGCGCCGATGGTAGTGTGGGGTCTCCCCATGCGAGAGTAGGACACTGCCAGGCATCAAATAAGCAAAAAAGGCCATCCTGAGGGTGGCCTTTTTTGTTTATGTGTTCACATAACCGGGTCGTTATTATTACACTTGTTACTGAGCTAACTGCATGATTACTTGTTTTGAAGTTTTGATTTACTCTGCCAGTATTCAAATACCAGCATCTGGATCACTAAGATTTTTCCGTAGAGGTTTTTACTCTATAGGCTGAAACCCTGCGATATGCTGTTTTGCTAAAAAATCAGACATAATTTGTACTTCGGGATGATGCAAGAAATGCTTAATCTGTCGTGCACGAGTCTGGCCTATGCCAGCTATTGATGTCCATTCTGCCATACTTCGTTCGAGTAAAACTTGCCACTGAGTATCATTCAGCCTCTTTAGTGGAAACCCTAGTGCTTGTAACCAATAGGAAAAGGGTTTCTGCCTCGTTTGTTGAAATTGCTGATAGATATTTTCAGCCCGCCCACGCCCTATTCCAGGAATATCGGCAATCTGCTCAGTTGTGAGTGAAAGCCATCCCACCAAATCATCAACAAGCCCGTGTTGGATCAACTTTTGCCAAAGTCCACCGCTTACATTTTTAATATTCAGCCCTTGCGGGCCACTAAGCCATATTAAGCGTGATAAAAACTGTGCCTCACATGTCTGTGGCAAGGGCCGAAAACAGCTCCATTGATGAAATTGATGCCAATCAGGTGGAGATACGCTATCTCTTTGGGTGGCACGCCAGATAACGTTTTCCAGCCGAGGGATCCCTTGCCCAGCCAGTGCAATAGTGATCTGATCACCTAGCGTAATATCTCGTTGTTTCCAACGAGCAATAGAGCCGACATTGACTCGCCGAATCCATTTATCATCAATTTTGATTGGTGATACTTCTAAAACAACGCTGCTTTTACCAGTACGACCTATCGTAAAATGAATATTTTCAACTTCGGTGAGCTGTTGTTGAGGTGGATATTTCCACGCGATGGACCATGACCCTGGCGTTGCTTGCCAATAACGACCTGCTGGTTCTGCCTCTTGCCGAATGACAATGCCATCTGTCACAAATGGCAGTGGTGTTTGTAACCAAAATTGACGCCATTTGATAACATCCATACTTAAAGTGACCGGTTTACTGTATTCAGCGGTCAGGGGAAATCCCATTATTCGTAATATTCTCCCCTTCTCCACCATGCTTTTAGGGCCATCAGGCCACGCCCAAATAAAAATGCCTAATTGAGGCAATAATGGCGAAGAAGATTTGCGCATTAGAGCGCCTGCAACGGAAGCTCTGGCATTGACACCACCGGACTGTGCTTGTTGATGGTCTTCCATTTGCAGGAAAAGCTCCCCTTGTAAAATTAACAAAGGAGGAGCAACGGCAACGAACTGAGGAATGGCAGTAATAAATGCTGCTTTATCAGTCCAGTCCTGGCCTCTTAAACCATTTCCTCGGCTGATAAGTTGTGTCAATTTCCCATTGATATAAACCAGTGTCACTGCAACACCGTCTACTTTGGGCTGAACCCAGAGATTTTTTCGCCCGAACATCCACCTGGCCAGTGCGGTTTCATCTTTAATTTTTTTTAACCCAGTATGAGCAACCGGATGCAGAAATTGCCCTTTGCCAGGGATCGGCTTATGTTTCTGCTTATCAGATGGCAGATGGCATGACTGCCATAGCTTTAATTTAGCCTGTAATTGATCATAAACATCATCTGCAATCAGGTTATTACCTTGATGATGATAAGCCACGTCCCACTTATCCAACTGTTTTTCTAATGAATTAATTTCAAGAGCGATCCTGTCGGATGGCCATTCAGGGCAGCCAGATGTCGCTCCGGCTTTCCATGTCATGCAACCCAAAATAATCAGACTTAATATCTTTAGATTTTCTATGTTCATTGGCGTCCTTCCTTG
Source organism: Pseudomonadota bacterium (assembly GCA_041179305.1). Classification (GTDB taxonomy): domain Bacteria; phylum Pseudomonadota; class Gammaproteobacteria; order Enterobacterales; family Enterobacteriaceae; genus Yersinia. The sequence continues at coordinate 2,012 of JBEGTQ010000031.1, forward strand.
AAGGCAGAAAGTAAAACGCGAAATACTTTATCCGTCTAAGGCCAAAAGAGAAAAATGCGTGCATTACCGTAAAATACATTCAGTGTTGCTGTAATAAGCTAAAATTACATAATACTCTCCGCAAAATCACAAAATAGAGCTGTTTACCGACGAAACATTCAGGTGAAATGTGTTGTAACGCTGCATGAGATGCGGCATCGGTGTATACTGTGCGGAGATTCACACTTCTGCTTTATATAGCCAAGTTACTTAAAGATGCTACCAGGCGGTAACTGAGCGAAACCCCTGGAGCTGGCTCAAGTAAGTGATTGGGGCGAATAAAGGCAGCCAGCGCTCCTGCATTTCGAAGGGCGACGGGTATATATCAACCTAATCAACTGAAACGTCATCATGGTCCAAGGCACGCTATACATCGTTTCCGCGCCCAGTGGGGCAGGGAAATCAAGCCTGATTCAGGCGTTGTTAAAAACACAACCGTTGTACGACACGCAGGTCTCTATTTCTCATACCACGCGAGCTAAACGTCTGAGTGAGAATCATGGTGAACATTACTTCTTCATTTCTAAAGAGAGGTTTTGTCAAATGATTGATGAAGATGCTTTTCTTGAGTATGCCAACGTGTTTGAAAATTACTATGGCACCTCGCGTCTGGCGATTGAACAGGTTCTTGCAACCGGCGTTGATGTTTTTTTAGATATTGATTGGCAAGGTGCGCAGCAAATTCGCGCAAAAATGCCAACTGCGCGCAGTGTTTTTATTTTGCCTCCATCCAAGGAAGAACTGGATCGCCGCTTACGCGGCCGTGGGCAAGATAGTGAAGAGGTTATCGCTAAGCGGATGGCACAAGCTGTCGCAGAGATGGCTCATTACGCAGAATATGATTATTTAATTGTAAATGATGATTTCAATCTGGCTTTATCTGATCTGAAAACCATTATTCGCGCAGAACGACTGCGTTTAGGCCGCCAGAAACAGCGGCATGACGCTTTAATCACCAAATTATTGGCAGACTGAACCGAGTTTCAGTATCATGCCCCGTCATTTCGTCACCTGTGGAGTAGCAGAATTATGGCACGCGTAACTGTTCAAGACGCTGTAGAGAAAATTGGTAACCGTTTTGACCTGGTGTTGGTCGCTGCTCGTCGGGCACGTCAAATCCAGTCCGGTGGTAAAGACGCACTGGTTCCAGAAGAAAACGATAAAGTTACTGTGATCGCGCTGCGCGAGATCGAAGAAGGCCTGATTACCAATCAAATTCTCGATGTTCGTGAACGTCAGGAACAGCAAGAGCAGGAGGCCGCAGAGATCCAAGCGGTTACCGCGATTGCTGAAGGTCGTCGTTAATTAGACTGCGGGTCTGTCTTGTACCTGTTTGAAAACCTGAATCTGCTGATTGAACGTTACCTGCCTAAGGAGCAGGTTAGGCGACTCAAACAGGCATATCTTGTCGCACGTGATGCTCACGAGGGTCAGACACGTTCCAGTGGTGAGCCGTATATCACTCATCCGGTTGCTGTGGCCTCCATTCTTGCGGAAATGCGGCTCGATTACGAAACCTTAATGGCGGCGTTGTTACATGACGTCATTGAGGACACTTCTGCCACATATCAAGACATGGAGCAGTTGTTTGGAAAAAGCGTAGCCGAGCTGGTGGAGGGTGTATCTAAACTCGATAAACTGAACTTCCGTGATAAGAAAGAAGCCCAGGCGGAGAATTTTCGCAAAATGATCATGGCGATGGTGCAGGATATTCGCGTCATTTTGATCAAATTGGCTGACCGAACGCATAACATGCGAACACTGGGTTCTTTACGCTCGGATAAACGTCGCCGCATTGCTCGCGAGACCCTTGAAATATACAGCCCGCTAGCGCACCGGCTGGGTATCCATCATTTAAAAACCGAGCTGGAAGAGTTGGGTTTTGAAGCGCTCTACCCTAATCGTTACCGCGTTATTAAAGAAGTGGTGAAAGCTGCTCGTGGTAACCGTAAGGAGATGATTCAGAAAATTTTGGCGGAGATTGAAGGGCGTCTGACTGAAGCGGGTATTACGTGCCGGGTCAGTGGTCGTGAAAAGCACCTTTACTCCATTTATTGCAAAATGAACCTGAAAGAGCAGCGCTTTCATTCCATCATGGATATCTATGCTTTCAGGGTTATTGTTAAAGAAGTCGATACTTGCTATCGCGTGCTGGGTCAGGCTCATAGCCTGTATAAGCCCCGCCCTGGCAGGGTAAAAGATTATATCGCCATCCCCAAGGCTAACGGCTATCAATCGTTGCATACCTCATTAATCGGTCCTCATGGGGTGCCGGTCGAAGTACAAATCCGTACAGAAGATATGGATCAAATGGCTGAAATGGGGGTTGCCGCACACTGGGCTTATAAAGCACAGGGTGAATCCGGCACGACCGCGCAAATCCGCGCTCAGCGCTGGATGCAAAGCCTGCTGGAGTTACAACAAAGTGCGGGCAGTTCATTTGAATTTATTGAAAGCGTAAAATCTGATTTATTCCCTGATGAAATTTACGTTTTCACTCCAGAAGGGCGCATCGTTGAATTACCTGCCGGTGCGACACCTGTCGACTTTGCCTATGCTGTGCACACTGATATCGGTCATGCCTGTGTCGGTGCGCGCGTTGACCGCCAGCCATATCCGCTTTCTCAGGCATTGAATAGTGGTCAGACGGTTGAGATAATCACTGCTCCCGGTGCTCGCCCAAATGCTGCCTGGCTGAATTTTGTTGTCAGTTCGAAGGCGCGTGCCAAAATTCGTCAGTTGTTGAAAAATCTAAAGCGTAGTGAATCGGTAAGCCTTGGCCGCCGGTTACTAAATCATGCATTGGGTAATGGTCGTAAGCTGTCTGATATTTCAGAAGAGAATATCAAACGCGAACTGGATCGCATGAAACTGGCAATGCTGGATGATTTGCTGGCAGAAATTGGTTTGGGTAATGCGATGAGTTTGGTGGTAGCCAAAAATTTGCTGGGTGACTCATCACCGCTGGCAACTACTGGTACACGTAATCTGGCAATCAAAGGCGCTGATGGTGTACTTATCACCTTTGCCAAGTGCTGCCGCCCAATTTCGGGTGATCCGATTATTGCGCATATCAGCCCGGGCAAAGGGCTGGTTATTCACCACGAATCTTGTCGTAATATCCGCGGCTATCAGAAAGAGCCAGAGAAATTTATGGCGGTTGAATGGGATGAAGAAACTGATCAAGAGTTTATCGCTGAAATAAAAGTCGATATGTTTAACCAGAAAGGTGCTTTGGCGAACCTGACCGCAGCAATTAATGCCGCTGGATCTAATATTCAGAGTCTGAATACAGAAGAGAAAGATGGCCGGGTATACAGTGCCTTTATACGCCTGACTACCCGCGATCGGGTTCATCTGGCTAATATTATGCGTAAGATTCGTATCATGCCAGATGTGGTTAAAGTCAACCGTAATCGTAATTAGCGCCTATGAATCCTCAACGCTATGCGCGAATATCTGAAATGTTTGTCACCAGACAGCCGGATTTAACGGTCTGCCTGGAGCAAGTGCATAAACCTCATAATGTCTCTGCCATCATTCGCACTGCTGACGCTGTTGGTATCCATCAAGTCCATGCCATTTGGCCGACGACTCAGATGTATACACGGCTTTCCTCTGCTGCCGGCAGCAACAGTTGGGTGCAGGTCAAAACATACACTCATATTGTTGATGCCATTGTTCGTCTTAAATCATATGATATGCAAATTCTGGCGACCCATCTGTCTGATAAAGCGGTTGATTTTCGTAAAGTAGACTATACCCGCCCAACCTGTATTTTGATGGGGCAAGAGAAAACAGGTATCTCCGAAGAGGCTTTGGCGCTGGCAGATCAAGACATCATTATTCCCATGATAGGAATGGTACAATCACTTAATGTTTCGGTTGCTTCCGCGTTGATTTTATACGAAGCACAACGGCAGCGGCAAAATGCGGGTATGTATCAGCGAATAAGAAGTGCACTGCCTGAGGCTGAGCAACAACGATTACTGTTTGAGGGTGGTTATCCGGTATTGGCGCAAGTTGCCAAACGTAAAGGGTTACCCCTACCGCATATTAATGAGCAGGGACAGGTCATTGCCGATGTGCAATGGTGGTCTGCCATGCAAGCCAAGCCACGGAGTCTTAAATGAAAGGTCGCCTGCTGGATGCCGTCCCTCTCATTACACTTTCCGGCGTTGGCGCAAGTCAGGCTGGAAAACTGGCGAAGATGGGATTGGAAACTGTTCAAGACTTACTGTTTCATCTTCCGTTACGTTATGAAGATCGTACCCGGCTGTATCGCATTGGCGATTTAATGCCCGGTCTCTCGGTTACTGTTGAGGGCGAGATCCTTCGTTCAGATATCACTTTTGGACGCCGTCGAATGATGACTTGCCAAATCAGCGATGGCAGCGGTGTCCTCACCCTGCGCTTCTTTAATTTCAATGCCGCGATGAAAAACAGCCTGTCTTCAGGCAAGCGTGTTATCGCTTATGGTGACGTCAAACAGAGCAACACCGGGCCAGAAATCATTCACCCTGAATATCGGGTGCATAGTGAGAATATTTGCCTTGAATTGCAAGAATCGCTGACACCGGTTTATTCCACCACTGAAGGTATTCGTCAGGCGACACTGCGCAAATTGATCAACCAGGCACTTGCCATGCTGGATACCTGTATTATTACTGAGTTATTACCAATCGAACTGAGCCATTCACTTATTAACCTGCCGGAAGCTATTCATATTCTGCATCATCCACCCGCTGATATTCATATGGCTGATTTAGAGCAGGGTAAGCACCCCGCACAGCGGCGGCTGATCATGGAAGAGCTGCTTGCTCATAATCTCAGTATGTTGGCTGTCAGGGCCGGTACGCAAAGCCACTTGGCTCTGCCGTTCCTGGCAGAAGAACAACTCAAGCAACGTTTTCTGGTAGCACTGCCATTTACCCCAACCGCTGCTCAACGGCGGGTAGTGGCGGAAATTGAGCAGGATATGACCCATAGTTTCCCGATGATGCGATTGATTCAAGGGGATGTTGGTTCTGGTAAAACATTGGTTGCCGCTCTGGCTGCACTGCGGGCCATCGCTCATGGTAAGCAGGTCGCGTTGATGGCTCCAACTGAATTGCTGGCAGAACAACATGTCACCACGTTTCGTCAGTGGTTCGAACCTTTGGGGCTGAAAGTGGGCTGGCTGGCAGGGAAACAAAAAGGTAAAGCGCGTATAGCACAACAGGAAGCTATTGCCAGTGGTCAGGTTTCTATGGTTGTCGGCACTCACGCGATGTTTCAGGAACAGGTACAGTTTTCTGGATTGGCGCTGGTTATTATTGATGAGCAACATCGTTTTGGCGTTCATCAACGGCTCGCTTTATGGGAGAAAGGAGAAGAACAGGGCTTCCATCCTCATCAGCTAATTATGACTGCGACCCCAATCCCAAGAACGTTAGCCATGACTGCTTATGCTGATCTTGATACTTCAGTGATTGACGAGTTACCACCGGGTAGAACACCCGTTACGACGGTAGCAATCCCAGATACCCGCCGCAGTGATGTTATCCAGCGGGTTAAAAATGCCTGCCTGGAAGAGGGCCGGCAAGCCTACTGGGTCTGTACACTGATTGAGGAGTCTGAGCTGCTCGAAGCACAGGCAGCCGAAATTACCTGTGAAGAGTTGAAAATTGCTTTGCCGGAAATTAAAGTCGGTTTGGTTCATGGCCGAATGAAAGGGCCAGAAAAACAGGCGATTATGCAGGCTTTTAAACATAGTGAGTTGCAGCTATTAGTTGCCACCACTGTCATTGAAGTTGGCGTGGATGTGCCTAACGCCAGTTTGATGATAATTGATAACCCAGAACGTTTGGGGTTGGCGCAATTACATCAGTTACGCGGTCGTGTTGGTCGTGGTGCCGTGGTCTCTCATTGCGTATTACTCTACAAAACGCCGTTGAGTAAAACTGCTCAGATGCGTTTGCAAGTGCTACGTGATAGCAATGATGGTTTTGTGATTGCACAGCGGGATTTAGAAATCCGTGGCCCCGGTGAATTACTGGGAACACGGCAAACAGGTAGCGCGGAGTTCAAAGTGGCCAATTTACTGCGTGATCAAGCGATGATTCCCGAAGTGCAGCGGGTGGCTCGCCATTTGCATCAGCAATATCCCGAGCATGCACAGGCATTGATCGAGCGCTGGTTGCCGGAGCGGAGCCGTTACACGAATGCTTAGTTTTGTTGGATAAATGAGGGGCAGGCAAGCCCACCCCGAAGTACAGTTACCCCACCACTCCTGGGAATATTGGCAGTAACAGGTAAAGCTTAATGACGATCGCATTGACGATATCAATAAAGAATGCACCCACCATCGGTACCACCAGGAATGCGAGATGAGACGGGCCAAAACGGTCGGTGATCGCTTGCATATTGGCGATTGCAGTTGGTGTTGCACCAAGACCAAATCCACAATGCCCTGCCGCCAGCACTGCCGCATCATAGTTTTTGCCCATAACGCGATAAGTGACAAAAATAGCATACAGCGCCATCGCCAGTGCCTGAACGCACAAAATCACCAACATTGGTAATGCCAGTGAAGCCAGCTCCCAGAGTTTCAAGCTCATCAAGGCCATCGCCAAAAACAGTGACAGACTAACGTTGCCCAACACGGATACTGCCCGATCAAAGACTTTATAGAAACCGATTGCCGACAGTGTGTTGCTGAGGATAACTCCGACAAATAGCACGCAGACAAAGATTGGCAACTCAAAAATTGTTCCTTGTAGCCAACCAGCAATCACATTACCGGCCATCAGACAGATAGCGATCATGGCGATAGTTTCAACTAACACCAGCGAGGTGATCATTCGCCCTGTCGAGGGTTTTTCAAATGCGGAAGGGACTTCGCTGTCCTCCGGTGTACCATCTGGTGTGGGAGAGTGCTTCACCAGATAGCGGGCAACCGGGCCGCCAATCAAACCGCCCAGCACTAAGCCAAATGTTGCACAAGCCATAGCAACTTCGGTTGCATTTTCAAAACCATAGCGCTCAATGAATAGTTTACTCCATGCAGCGCCGGTGCCGTGTCCACCCGACAAGGTAATTGAACCAGCCAATAACCCCATCAATGGGTCTAACCCCATCAATTTAGCAAGTGCAATACCAATCGTGTTCTGCATTATCAGCAAACCGACAACCACAAAAATAAATACGCCTAAGGTCTTGCCACCGCTACGTAAGCTGGCCAAATTGGCGTTCAAACCAATAGTTGCAAAGAATGCCAACATCAAGGGATCTTTCAGTGACATATCAAAACTGATTTCCCAACCGAGGATCTTTTGCATCAGCAGCATCAAAAAAGCCGCTAGCAAACCACCGGCTACCGGTTCAGGAATAGTGTATTTTTTTAGGAATGGGACAGTTCGTACGAGTTTCCGGCCTAATAATAAAACCAAACAGGCCGCGACTAGCGTGCCATAAGTATTAAGATGAAACATCCTGGTACTCCATTCGATTGAGATATCAAATAAAAAATATGACGTTATACCTGTCGCCCTTCAAGATGCCGGGGTGTTGGCTGCCTTTACTCACCCCAGTCACTTACCTAAGTAAGCGCTTGAGGTGTCGTACAGTTGCCGCCTGCCTGCATCTTGAAGTAACCTGGATATAGACAGTTCCTTAAAAACGCCAAAACATAAGAACGGAAATGAGAAAAAAGCTGACAATTACAAATTTAGTGATCGAAGAGTGTAAGTGAGTAACAAATAGAAATATTTAAAAAAATGCAATATAACCGATTGTTTTTGTGAATCAGATCATTAAAACACCCTCGTTTCCTATTCGGAAATACCACTCCACGCCTACGCAATCTGCTGAACCTGATACACCGTAGCAGGCAGTCACTTATCCAAACATTGTTCGCCGCTTGTCAGCATTTATCGGCGATGTTTGTCGCAGTGATAACATCCGGATTGTTGATTTGTCAAGCGCTGGAATTATCGGTTAAAGATACTAAACTTATCATGTAGTTGATCACAAAATCAGGACACGCTTTTCATTAATTTTCATACCAGAAGTTGATAATCCGCTGTTATGCTCATGAGGACGTTTTGGGTTGTACCGACCATGCCGCTAACACAGGATATCATGCGTTGCATGAGCCATATCGCGGTAACACGCCAGTGAAATGGTCGGTTATAAACGATATAGGTCATTTTTTATTGTGTCGGATAACAAATTGTCTGTTGAGCTAATGGATAAATTACGGCATAAATAGGGTTCCGTATCACCGACAGGCGTGGAAAAACTGGATGAAATTTGTCGGAAAAGTACTGCTGACGTTATTACTGCTACTGATGTTCTCTGTAGTGCTGTGTTACTTATTGCTACAGACCCGTTGGGCTGCCGGTTGCTTGAGCCGCTGGGTGAGTGATAACAGCGAATATCGCCTCTCCCTGGGGGAAATAGATCATTCTTGGTCAACATTGGGGCACATCAGCCTTAACGATGTTACTCTGGGGCGTGCCAACCACCCCCCTTTTCTTGTTGCCCAGCGGGCAGTGTTTGGCCTGAGCTGGCGGCAACTGACCGAACCGCGTCATTTTCTCAATCTGCAACTACAGAATGGTAGCCTGACCCTCAATAACGCCGCATCGCCACTGCCGCTGCAAGCAGACACATTGCAGCTAACCAATATGGCGCTGAATACAACAATTGAGCAGAAAAATTCAACAACTCAATGGCAAATTACCGGCCAAAAAGTGAATGGCGGCTTGGTGCCGTGGCAACCGCAACCGGGAAATAACCTTGGCGAGAATACGCAATTTCAGTTCAGTGCGAGTTCCCTGAGCGTTAATGGCATCAGCGCTCAGCAACTCTATCTACAAGGTTCGATTGAGAAAAATGCCCTGACCCTAACTAATTTCGGTGCCAATATCGCGCAAGGGGAATTGACCGGTAATGGCAGTCAGTTAGCGGATGGTAGCTGGTTCGTTGAAAGGTTACGCCTGAGCAATGTTCGTTTGCAAACCACCGCCACTTTAGAGAATGTCTGGCAGACATTTTTACAGTTACCGCCAATTACGCTGAAACGCTTTGATTTGATTGATGCACGGGTTGAAGGGAATAATTGGGCGTTTAATGATTTAGATCTGACACTGAAAAACATCACTTTTAAGCAAGGCGATTGGCAAACTGATGATGGCGAACTGTCTCTCAATGCAGGTGATATTATTAAAGGTAATATTCATCTGATTGATCCAATCGCGACATTTTCTTTATCGCCGGCTGGTGTGACGGTTAATCAGTTATCAACCCGTTGGCAAGACGGTCTGTTAAGAACACAGGGTAGCTGGGCACGCGATACTCATCGTCTACAACTGGATGAGCTGACTCTGGTGGCGTTGGTTTATACCTTGCCCTCAAACTGGAAGCAGCAATGGCAACAAACGCTCCCTAACTGGTTATCTGATGTCTATGTCAGCAAGCTGAGTGCTAACCGCAACTTATTAATTGATATCAACCCTGACTTCCCATTCCAAATTACGTCGCTGGATGCTGTGGGTACTCACTTACTGCTGGCAAAAAACCATCAATGGGGAGTCTGGTCTGGGTCTTTAATGCTGAATGCTGGTAATGCGACATTCAATAAAAATGATGTTCGACGCCCGTCCCTGGCTTTGAATGCGAATGAACAACAAATTACGTTTACTGATTTAAGTGCTTTTACCAAAGAGGGCTTGATGGAGGCGACTGCCAGTATTGACCAAACATTCACCCGAACCTTATCACTGATGCTGACTGGCCGTTCAGTCAATCTTGATATCTTACAAAACTGGGGCTGGCCAGCTTTACCGCTGCAAGGCTTAGGCAATCTGAAATTGCAGATAAAAGGCAATTTGGCTGCGGACACTGCATTGAAACCCACTATTAGCGGTTCACTACAAGCGATTGACAATAACGGGCGGCAGGTAAGTCAAACGATGCAACATGGTGAGGTGCATGGCGAAGGAGAAGGAGGACAAGCTGCCCTTCCTTCCCTGTTGAAACTACAGTGATCAAGTCATTACTTAATGACACTCATCACACTCTTCTGTGCCGCCATCATGGCTGGATACTTAGCGACTAAGTTAGCCATCATGGTGTTGTACTGCGCTGCTTGTTGTTGCGTATGGAATTGAACGCCGCCATTGTTAAAGGTGACTTGTGCACCCTGCTGTTGCAGGAAATCACCCACTTGCGCCAGATCCTGTACAAATGCAGCGATTTTCGGAACCATAGGAATTAACACGTTGGTTGGCTGAGTCACAATATTATCAAAAATTTTATTAAATACCGCTTTCAAATCATCCGGTTGCTTTAAGGCAGCGACCGCGTTGGTGGCTTGTGCTTTGGCAGTATGGAGCTGTTGTACCAACAGGTTCAAAGCACCCGCTGATTGCAGTAGAGCATCGCGCTTAGTGAGGTAATCCTGCGCCACACGAATCTCATTAATTTGCGCCATGGCGGGTGTTAGGCTGGCATCAACAGATTTGGCTAGTTGTTGTGAAAAAGTCACCAAGATCTTGTAATCGTTGACGTAAGGGCCAAACTTCTGCTTTTGATCTTCGCTCAGTGTTGGCAGTTTCGTGCCACTGCGTATCACTGTATTTTGCAAATAATCAATAAAAGCTTTACGTTGTTCTGGTTCTTTATCCCAGCAGGCAGTCAATTGGAACACCACCAGCAATGCCAGTAACGGTGCTAACCAACGTGAATATCGAGCCGTATTCAGTGTAAAAGTCATGTGACACTACTCCTGTAGTAAGTCCTTATTTTCACAAAATTCTATTCTTAGTCACTCAATTCTAACTTCAGTGTTAATAATAGCTAAGGGAAGCACTATACGCTCCCCTGTAGCCAATCAAGTGCAGAATTACTGCAATAACGAAATATCAGCAACCTGTAAGAACAGTTCGCGTAACTTGCTCAGCAGTGTCAGCCGGTTAATTCGTATCGCATCATCTTCCGCCATCACCATAACGCTGTCAAAGAACGTATCAACCGTTTCGCGCAG
>JBEGTQ010000032.1:0-24173 GCA_041179305.1 Pseudomonadota bacterium
TTTCAATTCATCAAGGAAAATAGCAATTGGGCGAGGGGTGCTATTGACGCGATCTCGAGTCTCCGCAAGCTGCAATAAACGAACTAAAATCATACGCTGTGTCATGATGACTTTGCTATTACGTAAAGAACCGATGACATAGCAGCAACCGCCTTCATCAAAAATCTTTTTAAGGTCAAACCCATCAACCGCATTAATGGCATTTAATAACGCCAGTTCTTCAATCTTCCCAAAGAAACCTTTAATAGTTTCACCAAGACTTTGCACATACTCGCTGTTAAACAAGTCGCGTATCGTGGCTGTTGGATTGTCAGTAATAAGCTGGGCGGCGGCACGAGCTGCACGGCGATCATCAATACGATAAAAGTCAGCGGCCTCCCCTTTTTCTGCCAAACTTAATCCGGCAATAAATAACTCTTCGAGTTGGTCAGCCGTCATGTCAGCAATTAGATTGAGTTGATACTCTGGTTTATTTAAGTTGATTAGTGCAAATGGTTTTCCGGCATCTTCACACGCTTTACGGAATAAATGGGGTGCCCATTCATCATCTTTTGGGTCTAATACAAAAACACCTTCTCCAGCCATAATACTTTGAGTCAAAAGCAGACCAGTGGCGACACCTTTACCCGCGCCAGTTGTTCCGATAATCGCCGCATGTTGCTTTTGCCAACTGGTTACAGGGATATAAATCGGTTGATGATGCTCATCAAGGCCAATGAAGATCCTTTTATCTAAACCCATATAATCCTCTGGATTATATTTTTTCGTTGACGGTAATAATGACTTTACGTTTCTAACATCCGTTCTTACATTACGCTCCAAACTGGATTTTTTTATCAGCTTATGTTTTAGCTTGTCCAATTCTGGTGCTAACAGTCGCCGCGCTACGTAGTGAAATACAACCCCCACTGTCGTAAAAGCAATAAGAGCCACCCACAAAACAGCCGAGGTATTAAACCCTGACTTTACCTCATAAAAATAATAAACAAATGAAAAGCTTAGTGGGGATAGAGTACCGAACAACAGACAAATAAATGAAAAAACAATAATGCATCGCTGCCATACAGGGGCTTTATTGTGTTCATCTTTGTCGAGGAAGAAAATAAATGGCAATGTTAGCCCTGCGAATAGAGCCAACAATAATTGGTTCGCCTGCAAATAAGCGAAAAACGCTATAGCGTTATCACTTATTGCAGAGAGCTTCTGCATAATCTGATTATTCATACTGTTCTCTTTGTTGGGTGTTCTCGAGGACATATCTCGAGGACACCTGTCGAGGTGTGATTGTTCTCGAGTGATGTCCTCGAGACTTTAAAGGATTTGATTCAACAGATCGTGACCGCTACGCGCGCAGATTGCGATAACTTGCAGTTACCTCAATCAACGGCAATCGCCACTCCGTGCGGGCTGGACGCCCTTACTGCCTGTCTCTAGGGGGTAATGCCTCTCCTGAACGTCGAGTCAAAACCCCCAACGTCAAATAAAGGGGCAGTTCGTCCGCGCTACGCTTGACCACCCCCCTAATGAAGTGATTTTGACCTCTATTATTCGCCCTTGGCTCTAATATCGGAAATCACTACTCATTACGAGGGTGGTCAAGCGCCGTTCGTCTTTTCTTCGTTCCTCAGAAAATGCTCTCTTAGCCTTGACGAACTGCCCGGGGATTCTCCCCCCAAATTAACCGACCACTGGGGTGGTCTTTTTGCTCGCTGGGGCGGCAAAATTAATTAGGCTCCCCCCTGCCGACTCATTTTTATATCGCCCCCTTGGGGTGGCTCAATAAAAAGTATCGTCGATGGCTCTCTGGCTACAGAAATTAACAATCCCTTCGGAATTGAATTTCTTAGCTTCGATGCCACTTTAAAATTAACAATCCTTTGGGATTGAATTTTAAAGCACATAACAACAACTGCTTTCACACAGTACATCAAATCAACAATATTGATTGTGCTCACTGATATTATCCGTTTGATCCTCCATGACGGTGGCAGCTAATTGTTGTTAACTGCGTATCTTTCCGAAAGAACTTATAATTTCAGCAATATCTTTCGGATCAGCACCACTACATCTGACTAATAAAGCCCGGCGCATATCTGCCGTCTTTGTTGGATCAAAGCGCCCTTTCTTTTTAAAAGCATTAATACTAAAAAACTGCCTCTCTGCTGAATTACATTCACTTGGGGAGTTTCCTGTCACTTTACCGTACATACAAATAACTACTTCACAAACATCCACAGCGAATACCGGAGAGGGGATCATAAACGTCAGGCAAAGGAAAACAATCCAGGTGAAGTTTTTCTTCATAGGTTTACCTTTTTAGAGGCGTTTGGCCCAAGGGGAATTAAAGTACGCTAAGCATTTGATTAAAAGTGTCCAAGAAAATACTAACTGCATGCCGTTGCAGACCACGTTCGCGAATAGACCATGTGACACTTTTCCCAGTTTTCACAAGACTCACAACTCGGGGTGGTTACACCCGCCCAGCCGGTTTGTAACGTACAATAGCTCCCAGCATTACTCCCCCCTGCTTGTGTCCAGTAGCGAGCAACAGGGATTTTAGTTGGCGGACAGGTCGGGTTATTACCATTAATAACTTCCACTTTTCCGCCAGCAGTCCATATACCCCCCTGACAAGATAGCGGTGTACCAATCGCATCACGGCTTTGACGGCCAATCTGAGGACAACCCGCACCAACTACGTTGACTTGATCGAGCTGTAGCGTTCCTCCTGCGTTTAACAAATCATCCGCTCGAACACTCCCGCCCCTTACTTGCCCCGCTGTATATATGCCTTTGTTATTAATTGCCCTGATCCAAGCATTATCACTCATGTAAAATCCACCGCCGTGGGTTTCATCCAACCATCCTTGATTACCTTGTGTGATTAGCCCTCCCTGGGTTCTAATGTTACCAGTCGCATTAACCTCATGAGAGTCCACTTTGGAGAACACTCCCTTTTTAGCATTAATCTTGTTAGCATTATTTAAAGAATTATCCTTCATATCTATATCGGTGTGCATAGCATTAAGATCGGGTCTGCCGTTCACCCTGAATCGATATAGACGATCGCTTTCCTGGCTGGCCGTTCCCAACACTTCAGACGATAAAGAAATCGCCACATGGCCTTCAGGCACCGCCAGACCAAATTCTGACAGATTCGTTTGCCAACCTCCGCCAGCACCATTAGCTATATTGTTCGGGTACACATACCCCCCCATACCGATAATTTTTTTCGAAAGATATCGCATTCCTTTAAATGATAAAGGTGTGCCGCCTTTCGTTACGGTATAAGCTTCAAGTTTATTCGTTTTTAGTGGATTACGTTTAACCGCAACACTATAAGTCTGTCCAAAAGTATTAACCTCAGAAAATCCTTTTTGTAAATAACCTCTATTCAACAGTGTGCTGGTAGTAATGAGTATCGATTTCGTAGCCGTTGTTTTACTTAAAATATCATCCGTATTATCGCTAATATAAGTCTTGGCGGCTTCATTAACTGATGTGGCATGTAATGCAGCAACATCCAATTCTATTTCATCCATGTGATCACTCATCATCGTCGCACCGTATACAGATGCAAATGAAACAACAGCGAGAACGCCAAGCACTTCTATTGCTGACCAACCTTTATTAACGTCTACCGTATTGTTTTTTTTCATAAAAAACCTACTATTGAAATCATTTTAGATAATGTGGGTATCATGACGTACAGTGCAGAAAAACCACACAAATAAGGGGCGAATGGTTCATACTGATTATATTTGTACAAATAATATTTAATTGATGAAACACCGCCAGCAAGAACTGCGGAAAAAAACAAAATATAAATCATTGCCGGGGCAGATAACCAAACGGAAATTCCAGTAATCAAATAAACATCACCTAAACCAAAAACCTCTCTTCGACACTTGCGAATAGCAAAATATCTAAACAACAGAAATACGAAAAAAACACTTGTACCCGTGACCATTCCATAAATAAATGCCGTAAAAACAGGCAGTTCATCAGGAAGTTTCATTGAATAAATGATTAACTTTGCGGCTACAGGATTATCCAGATAAAGAAAAATCATTGAACTTAGAGATTTCAGCACCGTTAAATAATAGAAGCCATCCTGTGTGTTGAATAGTGACAGTTTGAAAATAAGTCCTGATACAATGAAACTCACGGTAAAGCAAAATGGAAGCCAACGCTTTGTCACATCTAATATGTAGAACTGAATAAAAAAACCGAGAATTATAAATACTCTAATTACGGACGTTAACCCATACTGATAATAAAAATCAACAATAACAGCAAAAGAACAAAAAACAGTAAACACAACCAGACAAGTAATATAACTTACTGGTGAGACACTCCCCCCACCATGTTCATCAATAAATTTTTGTGCGCTTTTTATTATTAAAAACCCGCTCAGCACAAAGAAGTAAATCAATAAAATAAACTTACAAGCAGTATCAATCCCTATATTGACATTCAAATCATCAGCCCCCGCTCTTTTCTTAAAAGATCAACGTATATTTTGTGTATTTTCTTTGCGTAGTCCATTCTTCTTTCACCATTATTTTTGTGAAAGCCCGCATTATATGAACCTAAACACATCCAGTTAACGCCACATTGCTTTAAATGTTTAGCTAAAATCCAAGAGCCTATCTCGACATTAAGGCAAGGATTGCTTAGCAAGTCATTTTCACTCTTAATTATTCCCATTGATATTAACGTAGGTATATGTATTGAGTTAATTTGCATTAGACCATAATCAGTACTGGTGACTTTTTTATTTTTATTTTTATTTTGATTTATAGCGTTAGGGTCAAAATTACTTTCTCTCTTAATCAGAGATTTAATCAATAATGGATCAATGTGATATTTAGCCCCGGCAGCTTCGTAACAAAACGCGTGTGCTATTGGAGAGAATATGAAAATAAAAATAAAAATAAAATTTTTCATGATAATGTGTCTTTCAGATAATAATCAAAGATTACCCTACCTTTAATTATTGGGTTAAAAATAAAAATTCATATTAAAAACAGAAATGACACTATAAAAGTGGGCAGACAAGAACATTACCTGCCCAATAAGAAGGTCAATTATTACATGCCACTAATAAAGTTATATTGATGTGTAAAAACCTTTAATTATTAAACTTCCAGATAATAATGTTATTACCTGTTGAACCTGTATCCGGCTTACATTGAGAGCCGGCCTTTTCTGCGGTTACGGCTCCAATGTTATTGGTTCCTGAGATAGACGTTTCAGATACACCACTTTCAGATAATTTAGTTACCAAAGTAGTACAAGCTTCCTGTGGCACGCTTTTATAGGTCACAGAAAAACCTTTATTATTGGTTGAACCCCCTACTTTTTCGGGCGTGATCAGCACATCACCACCCCAATTATTGCTTAGTGTTGCCGTACCAGACTTAGGATTACCATTGATCGTCAGTCCGCTTGTTCCACCAAATTGAATCAATGTACCTGCCATTTTTGCCGCACTGGTAAATTCATATCCCCCTTTGTTTTTTAATAGCCCTCTTGTCTGCGTAGCAAGATGTTGGACGTTGCTAAGTTCTGTCGTAGTTGAGTTTGAACTAAACATTTTGTATACAAGAGTGATTGCCCCGGCTGACGCGATTATAATAACGGCCAGAACACCTAAAATCTCAATTGATGTCCAACCTGAATTTACTTTATTTCTTACTTCACAACCACGCATAGATAAATCCTCATTATTAGTTGAGCTTTTAAATTTCATTTAACATTCCTTTATTTAAACTTACTTACCGACCAGAGAGTTTATTTGATTAACTGAAAGAAGAAGAAGGATCATGTAAGAGAAAACCAAAATAAAACTAAACGCACTAAGATAAATCGCTATTTTTTTGACTTTCTTTACTGATAATTCCAACCATCTTATAGCATAATTTTCTATAAGCATTTCCGAACCTGAATTACTTGTAATCAAAGATAGGTAGTTAATACATTCTTTACTTGGAAATACGTAACCTGACTCTTTCATTGCCATTCCAATATTGCTTCCTTGTTTAAAGGGTTTTTTTATAGCGTTAATTTTCTCCTGTAACCACGGGCTGGCGTTCTCGTTAAGTTTGTTTAGTGCGTTTAATGTTGGAATATTACCTCGCATTAATGCTGACATGTTGAGTAAAAACGACACTCCGTGAAATATTTTATATAACCCCCACGGGGAAATTTCTATGCCATCAAGAACTTTCCTGAAACCTCCTGTTAAATTATTCAGCGACCAATATACCCAAGAAAAAACAAAAGTCAGTATTAATAATAAAAGCAAACCATTCTCAATCACACCCTTTGACAAATGTCCCAAAAACCACAATGGCCCTGTCCATTTCTCAATTGGAATAATACGGCTAAGTTTAGGAATGAATTTATCGTTAACCATATACATCATGGCAACAATGATAGAAAAGAGAAATGACGGATAAATCATTGCGCTGATTAGTGAAGATTGCATTTCCTGCTTACCTTCAATAATACTTGCGGCTCGTTTCAGTGCATCTGGTATTTTACCTTCCAATATACCCGCACCAATAATAGATGACTCTTGTAAAGGAACCCATTCTATTAGAGCTTGTTCGAGTGACTTACCATCACCAATTGCATCAATACAGTCTGTTAGTAACCATTTGGTACGGTGGTCTCTTTTTCCAAAGTCTGTTGCAACACTTAGCATTTCTTCCAGTGCTGCTTCCAGAGTTTTCTCATTATCAAGTAGAAAAGCTAACATTTCATAAAATTCAATTCTATTTTTATCTGAGAAAGTATTTTTACGGTACCACTTTGAAAATAAAGATAATCTTGATTCTATTTTTTCTTTGTCAATGAAGAAGTTATCAAGAAAAGAAAATCGATTCATATCAAAAATCCTTTCTTTGCAATGTATATTTATCCTCATCCAGAGAACAAACATCCGTAGCGCCAACTGGGTCAACATCACCATTATTGATATAGCGTAAAAGATGTTGATTACGTGTGATCCCTGCCATTTCGTAGTGCCAGTAACTTCTGGCGGCAGGTTTGCCTTTTTCCAGATAAACCCGCATAAACTCAGCGTCTGGCATAATAACCTCTGAAACCACAGCGCGACCAATAATTCCACGATAACAATTTAGACAACCCTCTTCATTGCGTAAACGAACTGAGTTTACATCGCAGTTTTCTTCAATCATCGCTTGAGCATAAGGATCAATAGTCTCTTTATGAAGTACATATTCTTTTTTGCAGTGTGGACATAAACGTTGTACCAGTCTTTGACTAATCAGACCGATCATTAACTGAGCATCAGCAATAAGTGCCGGATTAATCCCCATGATAACTAAGCGCTCCATAATAGAAATAGCGTCATTCGCATGCAGTGTTGTCAGTAATTTATGTCCTGTCATTGCTGCATTGATAGCGGCCAGCGCCGAATCATATTCTTTCATTTCTCCGTTCAATATCGCATCGGGATCAAGTCGTAAAGCCGATGCAATTGCCCTAACCCATGCCAGCCTAACCGCTTGTGGGTCTTTCTTATCTGCAATAATTGGGGTTTGAACTGCACCAGGGATCCGCCCCTCAGGGGGGTCTTCAATTGTCAACAAACGCTTTTTCCTCTGCGTCATTGTTAAGTACAACTCACTCAAAACGCGTAACGTGGTACTTTTCCCTGAACCGGTAGGTCCGGATAAAATGATGATCCCCTCGGGACGTCGGATAATACGGTTTAACAATTTCTCGTGCTCTGGTAAGAAACCAAGTTCTGCAATACTGGGTATGTGGGCACTGTCATCAGGGATCACACGCATAACGACGTATAATCCCCCGACTGCGGGGACATGATAGTATCGAGCACCAAAGACTCCGACTTGTTTTAAATACTCTTCCTTTATGCGGCCTGATTGCTCATTGTTCGGGTAAAACTGTTTCTCAGACACATCACACATCGATTGACAGATTGTTGAGGCTAAGGCCATTCCATCAGCCTTGCTGATTACATGTCGATTTTGGATATCTAACTCACCGTGTATACGCATTTCAACATAGGTATAATCTGAATTATCATGTCCTATGAGAAAATGAATATCTGAAGCCCCTAACTTTTTCGCTGTATTAAAATAACTGAGTACCTTTTTCTGATTCCCACTTAAATCAAGCTCTAGCCCATTAACTTCATTTTGTGCTCTGGAATTTTTGATCTCATCCAAAGAAACAAATTTAAAGGTATAGTTATCTTTATCCTTTTTAAGCGTCGTAACAAAAGATTGCACTCTAATATCAGATTTATGATTATCAGCCACTAATACATTTATAATTCCGTTTGTATTGGGTACACAGCTAATCATAGTAGCAATATCTATTGGCACTACAGGTAACTCATGAGAATGTTGCATTATCTACCCTTACTGATTAAATGACAGGGAATACGTAGTACCAGAACTATCAGTAACAATAACTTCATTTACAGTAATTCTTTTAACGGTGAATGGTGTACCAGGAACACGCTGATTCTTCCGCACTTCAGCAACAGAACCATCTTGCAATGATATCCGCGCCAGTAAGTCTTTATTTTTTCCAAATATTTCTGCTATTGACGGCAGTACATTACTGTTTGCCTTTTTAACCGTGGTGCTATTCCCTATTTCACCTGGAATAGTGACAGGAACTGACACATAACCGTCACTCTCTTGCAGGGATTTTAACGCTTTAGATCGGGCAACCTGCGCTTCATAAAGTACTGTTTCCGCCTGAATTTGTTCTAATCTTCCCAGTGTTGGCATTTCAGTGGGGATCACCCCCCGCGATATCACCTTTTCGTTCACGGGATCATCTTTGACGTCAATAGATTTAACATCCTTTATAGCATCAGGTGATTTTGATATTTCAGCAGTAACCGCCAGAGAAGATAAAGGGGAAAAAAATAGCATTAAAATGCACAATATCCTTGTTAGATTAAAGCGTTGAGTTTGCATATAACTTACCTTCAATAATGTAATTTAACCGGGCGTTATTTAAGTTTATTTTTATTTTATTAAATCTGACGCCCGTATCATCAAATTTAGAAAATAAAAAAGTCGGCGGAATATCTGACTTAAAGGTGAAAGAATAAATACGCCAAGGAAGATCTATCAAATTTTCATCACTGCCCGAGAGAGCGGTGATCTTATCTTCTTGTAAGTTAAACCCTAGCCGCATTTGTTGCGCAAAGGTTGTAATACGTTGAGTTTGGTAATCAGAACTGGGAACATCCTCACTTCTTAACTGTTCTGGAAAAATCAGCGGCTTTGAAAATCCCCCCGTATCAGCGCTACCTGGAATGTTATAGAAAGGAATGAAAGAATATAGCATATTTAACCGAACCGAAAAATCAGCAACCGTTCCGCCATCCGGCTTTATATAGGCAAACCTAATTTTATCACTACTCTCGGCAGCATCTCCGTTCTCAGCCCATCGGCTCTGGCATTCTGCATCACGAAACAACCAACCTGCAATTGAGATTGGCACCACCTTCCATTCAACTGAACACGTTGTCAAAAAGTCTTTAACGGTAGGTTGTACTTTCCACGGTGCAATTAAGGGCGCAGCAGCTTGTCGCGCTTTTTCAGCAAGATGCGCTTCTCTGGCCTCTTTCATTTTTAATTGTACCTGATAATTCTGATACTTATTCCAGCCCAAATAGACACAGATAAACATCAATAAAATCAAGCTCCATGTTATCATAGGTGCTTTATTAGATACGGGTTTTAATCTTGCATTTCCTGACGTTTTTTCAACTAAGGTTTTCCATTCCTTTTCTATTGAATTGTCATCATCAAAGAAACCCATTGGAGAGTAAACAACCCAACCATTCGGTGGCGGGGTGTTAAAGTCCAGAAAATTAGCAACTGCATCAGATATTGTCTCTTTGTTACCCACCACATCGGACAAAACAGATAAGTGACCATTCACAATAGCAACAAACCAGTAAATATCCTCAGCAAGATTAAAAACACCATAGCTATTGGGATTTAATAATCCACTGGCATTTATTGCCAGTGAATAAGATGAATTTATTTTTCTTTTATAAAAACCTTCATCTTCATAATTGACCAATCCGACAATGGTTATTTTCTTTTGTGAATTATCCTGCTCACTGACTTGTTGAGAAACATAATGGTCTGAATCATTTAAACGACATGATGATTTAATGTCTTTTTTACGGTGACTATCTATGGCTTTCCAGTTTAAGCCTGCAATATAATTTTTTTTATTATATTGTAGAATATAAACATTTTTAATTACTTCACTTTCAGACATGATCACCGTTCCTTATAAGATAACAGGGGTAATAAGAATGACCAACATGGTATTATTGTCTTCACCAATACTGCCACCACCAAGACCAAAGAAACTGGCAGAACCGACGCCTTGTTTATTTATCTTATTATTTACTTGTTGGAAGCCACTCATCACGATAGTTTGCCCGGATTTCATATTTACCCGCTGACTCACAGTTTTAAGTTTTGTTTTTAATAGTTCAAGAGAACTTTCACCACTGGTAAATGTTCTTCGGGTGGGTGTATCTGACAGATTAATTGAAAACTGTAATTGAATATTATTTGAATCAGGCATTATGTACGGCAACATTGTCATGTTGAAGCCCGTTGTCATTGTTCCTGGCGTAATAGACGTTGATGTTCCAACATTAGCGGTAGAATCTACACTAACCCGTGCCGCGTAATCCTCTTGATCCGCTACCTGCATTGGAATAGGGATCATGTTGGTTGTGGTACTGGCTTGTTGGGTAACAACACTTACATTTGCCTGTTCTGAAAGTGCCTTTAAAAACCCTTTAGAACCCGCGAGCTTCCCGTCAAGAATAGAGAAACCACCAGTAATAGCACCAGTAGAAACATCAGTAAATGCACTGGCCAGCGTAGCGCCAACGCTGCCACTGGTAAATACGGCGTTCCAGTCAATACCAAGCTGATCACCTCGTTTTTTCTCTACACTCAACACTTCGACATTGAGTACAACCTGTCGGTTAAGCTCTTTATTGCGGTCTGCTATGAAATGGCCAATTGCATCTAAAACTTGTGGAGTATCCGTAACAGTCATGACACCTGTAGATAAAAACATTCTGCCCGTGCCAGGCGTCAACATAGACTTAACAGCATCATTTAACTCTTTATAGAGATTAAATTTAAGCTCTTGTGTTGTTGTTTGCGAAGTATTGGAATCACCCGCTATTGCACTGCCAGTACCCCCGCCGGTATTACCCGCTGCTGACGTCGTACCACTAACAACCTTACTATTAAAACCTGAGTTTGAATCCATCAGTTGAACAGGAAAGTTGCGTGTCTCAAGGTAGAATATGGAAACGCGGCCGTGATCATAACGCCATGACAAACCTAAACGACTGGTAACAGAATCAAGAAGCCCGGATAACGAACCATCCCAATACACTCCGCTTAGATTGCTACCTGCGCCCCCCCTGGTGGGCACTTGGGCACCGCCAGCTCTTCCCAGGTTAGCTAACGCCACCATTCCGTTTGCATCCGGGGCGGGAATTTGACCCTGCATTTGCTCTGTTGCCCCACTTCCTCCACTGGAGCCACCAATCGCACTAAGAGCATCAGGGGTTACAGTCACCGGCACCCGGCAAATTTGGCTAATTCTTTGACTGACTTGATGAATGGAAATTTCACCGGGCATCGTTAGCGCAATTGAACATCCAGGAACAGAGCGAGAAGCCGCAACCTTATCTATGACAGGTTTAGGATTTATCCATTGAGTGCCAACTTCTTGCACGACAGGGCGTGGATTTTTCGATGTTATAATGCCCATATGTCCCTGAGCACGATTAAAATCCTTTTCTGTTTGGCCTTGCGTATCATTAATTCTATCCATACTGGCGCAACCGCTAATCATTACTGATAAAATTAATGCTGATATTTTAAATCGATTTATTTTTTTCATTAAAAATCCTAAATAACATTAAGAATTAATTTAAATAAACAATATAACCATTAGGTATGATGCCAGGAACAGAAATCAACATGTTTACATCTTTATTATCAATTAACAGCCTGTTTTCAACCGTACCAAGTAGTGCTGAATTTACTGTTTGTCTTTTTAAAGCGGCCATCAAGCCGGGTTGTGAAGGAAAATAAACAAAAGCCCGTCCATCTTGGATAATATGACGAATATCCGGCTCCACCTTCACGCCTATTTCAAATTCAGTTAATACTCCACTTTGTCTGGGGTGATTATAGAGGTGGTCGTTTATTCCATCCATATAAATAACCACTCGCATAGCTTTTTCATTGCTTGTATTTTTTTGTGATATTATATTTTGGGTGAAGTTATTCCTTCTGTCATAATGTCCATTAATAACAATTATCACAAAAAATATTGCATACAACCACACGCCCATTATTTACTCCGGCTTATCATTGACCTTAATTAAGCATTGCGGGGTGTTGGTATAAGGATAGAGAGGTTTATCTGCTTTTTTATAAAGCAAAAATAACTCGTTTAATGCCTCTTTAAATGTTCCGGTAAAAGCTAACTGAGCATCAATACGATAGTTTATCTCCGTAGACCATATAACGACCCAACTCTCCGATCCTGTACTGCATTTTTCTTTGGCTGCCCAGCGCATAATCCCGTCTTTAAGATTCTCACCCCGCTCAATGCTCCAGTGTTGCTGTGGCGGGTCTTTACTCATTGGTACTGTTACTTTAGCTGCTTTGTTAGCGACAACTTGATCCAGGGCTTTGGGCGGAACTTTTGCTGTAGTCATTAGTGGAATCACTGATGGGACGGGTTCTGATTTTTTCCCAAAAGAATTTTTATCAACCGCAGGAGTAACTAATTTTGATCTTTGTGCAGACAATAACGGACTATCCGTTGACCCATTAAATTTATTATTTTTACTTAACACGCCTTTTGTAGGTACTACTTGTTTATGCTTATAAGGTTTAGTCTGAGCCAGAACTACAGGTATACCTCGAGATAACGAAACATCAACTGTATTACAAGTCATACAGCCTTTAGCATATTCAAAATCTATTACGCCATTAGCCCCATGACTTCTCAACCATGTTTTTGTATCAAACCAGCGTTGTGAACTGTTTGTTTTTACAATAATGCGAGTGGAGTGAGCTACTGCATAATAAACACCAATACCAAAAGGCTTGTTTATATCAAAGCCTTTAATAGTTTTAATCCACTTACCATCAACATTTGCAGAAGTATTAACAGATCCAGATTTATTCCATTCTGGTAAGGTGTTATTTAATAATTCAGCCTTTGCACTCCAATTTACAGCTTGAGGTTCCGGAGGGCTTGAACATGCTGATAAAATAAATGGGAAGATGAAAATAGAATACTTAAAAGTATAATTCATTTACACCACCAAAAATTAAGTTATTTTGTTTTGATTAGCATCAACCAGCTTAATATAAACGCTACAGTTTCTTAAAACATCCATCCCTTCAGGCGAACAAGGGATCACGGCGGGCTGGTTAGAATGTTTCATTTTTAAAATCCTCAAGGAATTTCTGGCGGTGTACCGGCTTGAAATACAATTCACTCATTCGCCGCACATTGCCGTTGGCTTCGAGACACGCTATTACATCCACGCTGTTTAATACCTTTCGCAGCAAGACGCTGTAAGGTAATTGGCTGCATTCGGGGTTCTGATAGCATCGTTCAACAAAACCATTAATGGTTTCTCCCGCAGTGCCAGCGTGCATTGAGGTGATTAATCCCTCATGACCTGAACCAATAATTTTAAGCGCGTCCCATGCCTCCCCTCCACGTATCTCCGTGAGCAAAATACGGTCAGGGTTCATGCGGAAGTTGGCTCGTAACAGACTGGCGGGCGTCACTATCGCGTTGCTGCCCCCCTCTGATGGGTAAAACAGATGCACATAGTTTCCATGCTGATAGAAGTGAATTTCAGGGTTGTCCTCGATGGTCACAATCCGCAGGTGCAGCGGAATGTAACCAATCAGCGTTTTCATTAACGTGGTCTTTCCTGAACCCGTTCCGCCCGCGAAAATCACCGTTTTCCCGTACTCCACACATTTTTCCATAAACTTTGGCACGTCATTTTCATAGTACAGACGCAACAACTCCGCATCGTGCCCCTCCACCGATTCTTCCCCCATCAACCGACTGTAGAAACCGCTGTCAATGTGGGATTGGTGGGATATCTGGAGCGTGGACGGCTTGCGGATGGTGATAGACACCGTATCGCGCTGACAGGCGGGTGGCATGACAATTTGGCAGCGTTCGCCAGACTCCAGCGTCGCTGACAGCACCGGACTAATATCTTCAACATGGTCTTTGTTGTAGTTCGCCAGTGCCGTACTGAATGCCATACACTGGTCTAACGAAATCGCGTGAGTGTGTTTTTCCCACTGCCCGTTAATTTTGGTAAACACTTCATTGGGGCGATTAACAGCAACTTCAGTTAATCCCTCAAGTGCCAGAAAATCACCAAACAGTTTCTTTTTAAAATGATTGAGAGACAGGTTTTTAACGCTCAAGTGGACTCCTTAACACGCTGATTAACCTCAGAGTGCCGTGTCGAAAGAAAAAAAGGAATTAGGGGGTATTCAGGCCGGAAAGGGGCGGTTCTATTTCATGCGCAGGGCGTAGATGCTCGAAAAATCAATATCTTCACCTACCAGCATACCGATAATGTCACCTTGGTTTTTATAGATGGTTGGTGGAATATTAATACTGTTTTCCAGCGCCATTTTAGCCATTTCTGCGCTTGCTGCCCGCGTGTTTTCCGTGTAGTCAGTGTTTCGGTCTTTGTTAGGAGCAGATCCCGCCGCTGCCGCTGCAACATCCTGCACGGTACTGAGCATCAGTGCATTCCCAAATCGTTCCCAGAAGTGGGTATCAATCCAGCCATCAATACCGGCTTCGCCCAACTGCCCGACAACCTGCGTATCAACCAGTGAGATTTTCTTGGCATCAGGAGTGCGTAATTCCGTCCAAACAATGAACATCCGGCTTTGCCCGGCTTTTAGCGTGCCGGTCTTGTACACTCCTTTAGCTTTTGTCCCCTTTTCTATCAACAAGGTATACCCGTTAGCGCTGTAAACATCCTCTGCTATATTGCAACTTATGCGCCCCGCCACATCAGATACAAAGCGGGTTTGTAACGTGCAGGGAATATAGGTATTTTCAGGGACATACAAATCAGGGTTGAACTGTATATGGGTGACGCCTCCTTTTACTGTCGTGGGTTCAATGGTTTTCGCCGCCAGGGCTGCTTCTCCGGTATTGATAGTGCGTTCATTCACCCGAGAGAGCGCTGTGCTGCGTACTGGTGCGGATAGGGCGCTATCCCCCACAAGGGCACGAGTTTTATTAAATGACGGTGACGCAGCGCGCTCAGGAAGCGGATTTTCCCCAGTGGGTGTATTAGGTTCTTTAGCGCTTTCTGGCTCGTCAGTTGTAAAAGGTTTAACTTCAGCTCCCATGCCGCTACGCCGTGATGTATGGGCATTACTGCTACTTAGGCTGGTAGCTGTGGGGGTATCCGGTGCCGTTTTAAGGAAGTTTCGATATATCCAATCCCCTGCCCATGCAACAAAAATCAACACCACCAATAACGCTATCATGACAAACAACAGCCGGTTTTGACGGTGCGGTTTTAGTTTATTAACTTCAGGTGTACCCACTTTGGTGTCACGGCCAGGGGCAGACTGGAGTTGTTCTGCATTGACCTTCGCACGAACTAACGCCTCCTGTTCTGCCACCGTCGGTTCACGATTTGGAGGCGTTGCATCAACAGTTGTGCCGATTTCTTTTTCATCTGTCACGGTTTTACCTCCACACGCTCGACAACAGGTGATACGGTGTTCCCCGCTGCAACCGTCACTTTACCAAACCCCTGATTGACTACGCCCACCACAGCTTTACCGTAACGCAACACCATCGTGGGTGTGACATGCTGAATGACTATCACTTTAAAATTTCCCTGCTGCTCGACGGCGAAATTTGCTATCTGTTCAGAGCCATTCTCATACAAGAATACGCCAGGAAATTTTTTCAGTGGCGAAAACCCAAGATAAGTAAACCGCCCATCGTCATAAGCGAAGTCCGGCGCTATCATCCGGCTATTTTTATCCACTCGCATGGCATAATCCCAATTGCGAGGGGCTTGTCCGTTTTTGAGTGCCTGGTTAATGCGGGTTTTAGCTTGCTGCTCTTGCCACTCTTTTTGCCGCGCAGTTTGCGCCTGTTCCGCTTTCTGTCTCACCTCGTCGGGATAGCGATAAGTGACCACGAACGCCTGATTTTTAGGCATATCCTCATCATCCAGCACTGATAGCTCGAGACTGTAGAAGTGTTTGGTTGTGGTCACGAACAGATTGGTTTTCCAGTCCCTGGCGGTGGGGTTAAAAACCTCCTGAATTTCTTTCCCTTCACTGTCAACGATGGGCTGAGAAATTGGTGCGGGGCGGATGTACACCCGGTTAGCCTCACTGGTAATAATCCAGCCCTTTATAAAGCCAACCTGCGGATTACCAATCACAGCTTCATCATCCGAAAACACCAGCGTAGTGACATAACCCGCTCTGGCATTAATGATCGTGGTGTTTTGGGCGTTGTAACTCACCTGCTGCATACGGCTATCAAAAGCACTACCTTGTGGCGTTGCAGCAGCATGGGATAACAAAGGGAAAAGAAACCCCACGACAATTAACATTGATTTCATCACTCCCCCCTGATTTCTTTATCACGCTGGTAACTGGTTACGGTGAACCCTAGCGGGTTAACCTCCCGCTGCGCTTCGGTCAGAGCCTTGTCAGGTATATAACGGAACGTCACTCGTGCGTTCCAGAACTCCACGCGGGTACTACCATCAGCCACCCGCCTAATCGTTTTTTTAAAACGAATTTGCGCCAGTTTGTCAGGCTCAGTGGCATCACTGAGCACATTAGAAATAATGTCAATGTTCACCACATACGCCGCCTTCTGATACACCGTATCTGGGGAGTTTTTACTATCAAAAAATGCCAAATAGTCATCATTGACTTCATCAGAACCAAACAGAGGTACGGTGTCGTAATCGCGTTGCAGGGAAAAATAGTTGTAACTTTCACGCAATTTTACGTAATTGGCAGCAAAGGCTTTCGCCATCGCCTCCTGAGAAAACACATCCTTTTCTTTAACGTGGGTGACCTTTTCAACGCGCCCCGTTGTGTTATCAACGGTGTACAGTTCAATTTCGGTTTCTTTTAATGGCAAAAGTATTATTACCGCCAGCAATCCAAGCACACCAATTAATAACCCTAACCCACCAATAAAAAAGCCCACTTTCTTATCGCGGGCGTCTCGGGTGAGCATTTTTTCCTCAAATGTTTTTGAGGCATTAATGAGTTGTTGTTTTTTCGACATCGTTCATGACCTGTGCGGAATTAATGGGTTCCAGTGAACCGGAAATATCAGGTGGTAAAGGACTTTTCTGTGCGCAACCCGTGAGCGCACACAACATCAGAAAGATGCAGGTGAGTTTCATTGATATGCCTTATTGGATTTTTGAAAAGAAAGGAGAGGAGAGGCTAATTACTTGCTGACAATCTTACTTTGACTGGCGGTATAGGCTTTCATCGCTTCCACTGCGGCCTTAGCTCTAACTTTTGCGGGGCTATTCATGGCGCTGTAAGCGGCGTCACCGGCTTTCTCAGCCAAACTTCCCGCAGCGCCTGCGGCTGCCCCGGTAATCTTACCCGCCCCTCTACCCGTAGCCTTGGTAGCAGGTTGAGCAACATTCATAATCCCCGCCATCGCCATGCCTTGAATGGCGCCCTCAGCACCCGCTCCGGCCAGTTTAGTGGCAAAACCAGCGGCGAGCGTCACCAGTATGCCAGAGAGCGCCCCTGAAACGGCACCCATTGCACCCATCGTCATCAAGTTCTTGTCGTCGGCCTGTGTTGCCACCTGCCCTGCAATTTCCACCTGAAAATCAATAGCGAGTCGGATCACAATAGAGGCAAAAAGCACGGTTAAAATGCTGGAAAAAATCAACTGCAACCAGCTATTGAACATCGGGCGAAGAAAACCAAACATCAAACAAAAGAGAAAGATGGGAGCCGTCATGAGCATAAAGGTCATGGTCATGTCTGCGGTTAAAAACACCACCGCCGAGGTGAACATCAAGAAAATAGCCCCAGCCCACACCAAAGCGGCCCCAAGCCCGCCAGAGACGGCAACATAGGTAGACTCGTCTTTGTCATAAATTTTATCCGCCAATTTCTGGGTGCTTTCCCACAGCGTATCGAGGGTGGCCCATACCGAGGTATCACCGGTAAAACCGGCTTTTAAGCCATTAAGCCCGTCTGTAAGCGCGGTTAAATACCCCCCTGCATTGGTGATAAAGGTGATTAACATGGCAAAGCGCGCGAACAGTAGCCCGCCTGCGGCGGTAGCGGCGCTGCTGTGCAGCTTCGGGGGTGTTCAGTGCCTGCGCACCGTTTTATACTCTGCGGCATGTTAATTTCCCTAGGTACTCATCCACATGGCTCGCAATAAATCCCCCAGAAAGCGTAAACCTGGTAAATCAGGCTACACTTCGTCAGGAACAGCTACCCCTCGCCCACGTTATCCGAAGCGTTTTCTGGTCTCTACTCCGCCTCAAAGCGATTTTGGCGGCGTCGCTGAGTTTTTTTATGACACCCCGGAGGAGACCATCCAGCACTGCGTGCGACTTGGCCCTCAGTTTTTCCTCGACACTCAGCCTTACCCACCGCTCGTCAATATTATCCGTGGATTTGAATCATCCACCGACAACACTGCAATTATAGAGTCCTTGCTGGCTGATGATTTTATCGTCGCCACAGAGCTCGGCATGGTACAAGTCTCCTTTGACCCATGGGACAAACACACCGACAACTGGGCTGACAGACCGGACGAACTCGACTGCGACTGCGACTGCGACTGCGACTGCGGGCAGTGTGAGTGTCCTCCCTTTTATTTCACCCGCAATATCACAGGGTAAATTACCGCCGCATGTATATTCCCCGTCCGGCGAAACTGCTCTTCCAACACGACGAGGGCTGGAACCGCTTTCTCGACAAACACGGTGACACTATCACTGATTGGACCCAACTCTCCGTCGAGCGCATGCTCGCCTGCGGCACCTGTGCCATGGGCGTGCGCCGCTACTGCTGTGCCTCGCCGGACTGCACCCACTCCCGTTTTTTCTGTCAGAGCTGCAAGTCTAAAGCCTGCAGTTCATGCGGAATGAAAGCCACCGAGCAGTGGATTGCCGAGCAGCAACACATCCTGCCCGACTGCGACTGGCAACACATCACTTTTACTATGCCCCACCTGCTCTGGCCTTTTTTCAACAATAACTGGCCCCTGCTCAATGACCTGTTTCGCTGTGCCACCCGCGCCATGCTCCGCAGGGCCCGCAAACAGGGGATCGAGGTCGGCATTTTCTGCGCCCTGCACACCTATGGCCGCCAGCTCAATCAGCATCCCCACATCCACGTTTCCGTCACCCGCGGCGGCCTCGATGTCAAACACAACACCTGGCGCAGCCTGTTTTTTAAGAAGAAGGCGGTGGAGAAAATCTGGCGCGGGGCGGTTATTCGTCTGCTGCGCGAAAGCTACGACCTTATCAAACCCGGCAGCCTGCCAGGTCTGGGCCACATTCGCGATGAAACTCAGTGGCGACGCTATCTGAAGGCCCAGTACGGGCGTTACTGGAAAGTCCACTTCGCGAAGAAAACCCGGGGGGCCTGGCACAGCGTCAAATACTTGGGGCGTTATCTGAAGCGTTCCCCGGTAGCCGCCTCTCAGCTGCGACACTACAGCGGCGGTGCGGTGGTCCATCATTACCACGATCATCGTACGCAGCAATACAAACGCCAAACGCTGACGCAGGAAGAGATGATCGGGCGCTATATCAGCCACATTCCGGCACGTCATTTTAAAATGGTGCGCTACTACGGTTTTTTATCCAACCGCAAGCGGGGCCAGCTGCTGCCAAAAGTGTATGAGGCCCTGAAGATGGGGGCGCGTAAAAAACCAGAGAAGCCGGGATTTGCGGTACTGATGAAGGGCTTCCTGGGCACGGATCCGTACCAATGTATCCTGTGCGGTGACCGACTGCGTTTTGCCGGCGCGCAGAGGGGGTTTCACACAACAGAATTACTGTCGGAGAGGCTGCATAAAATGGAGCAGAAACGATGGCTTCGGACGCCATCTTTGGGTCAGTGTGCCTGAAATTTGAGTTTTAGATTAAAAACCCGGCGAAACTGCCATTTTTACACATTAAATAACTTAGGCCCGCGTCGTTCGGGGATCTAAATCGACACGATCCATGGTCAGGCGTTCTTGAAAGATGCGATTGAGTTTCCTAACCATCAAGTTCCACACCAAATCAGGGACAGGAGTCTGTTGCTTCCCCGCGAGAGTAGAATAGCCCACATACAGGATGTACAGCGTGACGGCTCCCAACATCAAGCTCATAATCCCCGTGGCGTATTGTGCCTGATAGACATCCCCCATACTGGTGAGCTTGTCCATGATCGTCGTGTTGAACTTCTCGAAAAAACCTGCCATAACCTAACCCTCTATTTCAAGGAATTGAATTTTTGCTCTAAATCCTTATCACCTCCTCGTCCAAATGCGATAGCAGCTCGCCTAGCTCCTTCACAATTAAGACTCGCCTCCCCCGTTTCTAAGCATTTTTTGTACACGGTATAAGTTTCGTCAGGGTGATCTTTATACCAAGCGTAAGTTTTGGTTTCTTCTTCACACCCTGCCAACAGAGCCACAGACGCAACCAGTGCCAATAAAATGATTTTTTTCATGCTGAAATAGTCCTATTAGTAATCAAGGGTTGGGAGGTTACGGCGCGCTGGATAACCAGTTATCCACGATAAGGCCTGAGACGCGATCAAACTCTTTGCAATTATTAGTCACTAAAATTAATCCCGCACTTCTGGCATGACCTGCAATATGTAAATCATTAACCCCTATTGGGGTGCCCTTTCGTTCAAGGTCAGCACGAATAGAACCGTAATGTGCAGCAGCCTTAATGTCGTAATCCAGGACAGAAAGCCGTGAAACAAAATCCTCAACAACCCGTAAGTTTCGTTCTGGTGACGAACTTTTTTCTACGCCGTGCAATAACTCGGCCAGTGTCACCGATGAGATAACCATCCGCCCCGTATGCGTGTTAAAGCGCGCTAAAACCTCAACGGGGCGACTTTTAATAACATAGATAACAATATTGGTATCGAGCATGTATTTCAGCATTAAAAAGCCTCACGCTCTTCTTGATGGGCGTCTGCCCGCTCTGTCAAAAAATCATCGGTGACCAGCGCACTACTCAGAAAAAAACTGTCCCACGTATTTTCAACCGGTGACAAAATGCGATCGTTACCCACCACTCTCACCGTCACTGATTTAACGGTCTCAGGAAAACGCATATCTGCCGGTAAACGAACATTTTGAGTCCGGTTACTCATATAAATACTGCCCTGTGACATGATTAGATCCTCTCTTTGATTGCCTTGCTTAAATTATACCTCATACATGCTATATAGCAATAATATATAGCATGTAAGGTAAGTGACGTTATTAATAAAAGGTGGGGATCTTCGCTTCAGATTGTTGCTTGCGAAACGCCTTTTTTTGTTTGTCTTTCAACAGACTATCACGCATTTCTGCCTGTTTAACATTCATTTCCCACTGTGTGGTCAGGGCATTGAGTTGTACTGTTTTTAACGAGAGGGTGTTCGCCAAGTCTTGCGCTTCTTTAGCATCTTTGGCGTTTTCAATGCGGTAGGAAAGATTACTCACATCATCGAGAGTGCGACTGATTTTTTTCTGTACTGCCCCGCTTTCTTCTAACGCTACCGCCTTGTTCACCACCGTTTGCTTGCAGGTGTCAATATAAGACGCCGACCCCTTATCATTACAGGTGTCGAACATCGAGTACTTACTGTAAATGCTATCCAGTTCGCCGCTTATCCCACCAGAATTCAACAAGTTGTTCAGTGAGATCCCGTTTTTTTGCATATTTTTTAGGTCAGACGTCAGACCTTTGGCCTGATTAACAAAACTGCCAATGTCCCGTAACCCCGTGGCGGTGGCCAACTGCGCCTTGTAGGCGTCAATCTGTGACGTGTAGTGCCGTGCTGTCTCTTTCCATTGATTTAGCTCCTTCGCCCATTGCTGGGCGTTTTCCAGTTTAGCGGTGAGGTCAAACACCGAAATACCGGCAGCAAACACCGAGGCGTTAACCCCCCACAACGTGAGAGCCAACAACAGGGTCAGACGTTTTTTTAGCATAAAAGAGTCCTCTACTCGGACGAGTATTGAATTAATGAAGTAATGAGTGATTACGTGAACATCAGAGTGACCTACAGCGCCTTAGCGAGAAACGGCTCAATCCAGTCTTGCGGAACCATTCCCTCAGTAAATATGCCGTCGAAAATAGCCAGATTAGGCGCATCAGCGCTCAGAATTTTGGTGTAGCGCCCCAACCCCGACAAATCGAGCGTGACCAGAGCCGCAAACCGCTGGACATCCCCCTTGTGCAGCGCACTTTTGATAATGACAAATTGTCGCGATAGCGGGTCAAGACGCTTAATGACATCAAACACCACCGGCGGAACTTTGAGACCCTCGACATAGTCCTCACGGTCTGCCATCGCGTTAGGCAGAAATATCTGCGTCCCACACTGCTCTACTATTGACGCGGAAATCGAACTGGTGAGAAATTCCTTCGGTGATTGAGTTGCCGGAACAACCACCCCATTCAGTTTTCGAATAGTTTTGAGCAGGTTGTGCATCAGCGTCTTAAACGCGGGATCCTCCAGCCACTTCCAGCACTCATCAATGAACAGCACTAAACGCCGCCCGTCCAACAAACTGGTAATGCGATAGAGCAAGTAAAAGGCAATCGGCGCACACACATCCGGGTCGTCTAAAAACTCAGAACCGTCGATGCCAAAATTATCACCGTCGGTAACATTAAAGGTGTCCTCTTCATTATCGAACACCCAGCCAAATTCGCCGCCCCTTGCCCACTGTGACAACCTTATTTTCAGGCCATTTTCCTGTGCCTCAGCGGTGGGGGCTTCCGTGATGTTTTCCATCAGCCGCGTGATACCGAATACTTGTTCAGCAGCGCCAAACTCCAGCATCACCGTATCCACCGCATCAGAGAGCATCACTTCCTGGCGTTCACTGAGCGCTTTCTCTTTACGGGTACACAGCATTTTCATCAGTTGCTTCACAAACGTCCGGTTGCGCTTAGTGGGTGTGAGTTTGAACGGGTTCCAGCCTGTCGGCTCCCCGCTTAATACCCGATAATACCGCCCCCCTAACGCCCGAACATTCAGTTCCGCGCCCCTGTCCTTGTCGAGAAACACCGTGGTCAGGCGTTTTGATTGGTCATGCGGTGAAAACGTGCTGTGATGGCGGTATTTTTGTAACATATTCGCCAGGATACACATCAACATGGTTTTGCCTGAACCTATTGTCCCGAGAATAAACGTATTTCCTGCGTTCTTTTCGTTGAAATCATTTTTCCCCATTAAGGTGTTGTGCAGATTAAGGTAGTAGCCCGCCCCGTTCGGCGTTCTCAGCAGCGCCAGCGCCTGACCCCAGGGCGCCTTATCCCTTTTTCCTGAATAGAAGTTGTGCAGCGAGGCCAGTTCGACAAAATTCTGACTACTCAGTGGAACCAGTCGCGGACGCAAAGTGTAAACCCCCGGCATTTGTGCAAAATACGCCGCCGCCAGTGACAAGGAAGACAGGGTGGACAACATCCCCGCCTGACTTAATCCCTCAGCAATCACCGTCGTATCTTTCACCAGTGCCTCAAGGGTCGGGGCACTAACCATTAGCGAAAAGTGATAGTTGCCAAACGCAATGTGCCCCGACTGAAGCAAGTCACGCGCCACAAACAAATCAGTTTGTTGTGAAATGGCATCATCTTCGGCACTCGATAACCGTTTACTGGCGGTTTTGATAAGCGACTGCGATTCGTCTTTTGCCAGACAGGTATAAGATTGTGTCAACACATAGGTACAAGGTACATGTAACAAGACATCCAGTAAGCCCGTGGCACTTTCCGGTGCGTAATCCTTGATTTCCAGTGAGCGGAAAAACTCCGTACC
>JBEGTQ010000033.1:0-11184 GCA_041179305.1 Pseudomonadota bacterium
CACACTTCAGGGGTGCAGATCGTAATTACATTTTTTTGTTAAAAATTCGTGATAATAATGTTGTGTTAACAGTATGAATTATCGATTGATTTAATTAAATTACAACCGAATTCAATAAATAATTGATGAAGAGTACTGGAAGTACTGGATTGTCGTCTTTGTGATTTAAATCACGAAAACAGCCCCAAGAGTAGTTAAACTCAACGCGGTTGTAGAGGGCAAATCGACGAAGTTAATAAGGTATATCGTTTTATTATTGAGTTCGGTGACTGCCTGAGCGATCACTATTAATAGAGTAGCAGTTAGTCAGATAAGAGAGCCGCATCTCTGCGGCTCTCTCTCCTCAGAACTATCGTGGTCAACTAAAATTGCTCACACGATCTGACTATTAATGGAACAGCCTCATTTCGCACCACATAATTATTCACAAGATCCGTGGAAGTGGCGCGCTCATCACCAACAAACTCTTCATCGCTTCAACCAATTCACCATCGACACAGTAATGAGCAAATTCGTCCAGGTCACTTTCTGCGCACATGGTAACGCCCGCTTTACGGTATTTCATCGTTGATGGAACATTACAGCCAGCGGAACTGTGTAGCTCGCGGATGCCCGCATCAATAAATTTCTGCATATTGCTCAAGCGAACCCCAGCGCCAGCCATGATAACCGGCCCCCCGCGTTGAGTCGCAGCCACCAAATCCTTTAGCAACGACAACCCCAACTCAGCATTCTGCTGCTGCCCTGAGGTGAGAATTCGCGCCACATTCAACTCAGCCAGTTGCTGCAAAGCAACCATCGGATATTGGCACATATCAAACGCACGATGGAACGTGACCGCCAGTGACCCGCTGAGGGACATTATTTCCCGCATCCGTGGTATATCAATATGGCCGTCAATATCCAATATCCCAACGACGACACCAGCGAAACCCAAATCACGGATCCAGGCAATATCATTTTTGATGATTGCAAAATCATTATCGCTGTAACAAAAATCACCACCACGAGGCCGTACGATCGGATGAACGGGTATAGTAACGGTTTCTCTGACCTGCATTAATGCACCAACACTGGGCGTTAAGCCCCCTTCAAACTGATCGCAGCATAATTCAATCCGGTCGGCTCCTGCCTTTTCTGCCACTTGTGCGCAATCGACGTTATAGCAACAAATTTCCAATATCGTCATACCTTCTCCCGTTTGACGGTTCTGACTATAATGGTGGCTACCCCCTTTATTTGAGGATATATATGCCACCTAATAATTTTATTATTTAATTAAAGAGTATCGAATAACATTTGTTAATCAAAAAACAACTCTACGCTAAAACTACAACTGCATTTAATCGACCATACTGAAGCGTTGACTATGACATTCATTGTAAATTTATGAGTAGATGTCAGTCACAGAGACAACCATAAGTGATAATCGATATTGAAATAAATAACCCAAAAACGTTAGCCACATTGTTCATTGGCTACAATCTGACGCAGAGTATACGGGTGAAATTTAATGGTTATTTCACCGTCAGTCACTGCCAATGTCGAATTGACCAAGCGTTCATGCTCCCCATGCGGCGAACTGAATTTCACCCTCACCCCTGCGGGCAGTTCATCTGGCAATAGCGCTCGGGCACGCTGCATCAGCGTTTGTGAGTCCCCGGGCAATACCAACTCGATATGCTCCCATCCCTGATGAGAATAGTGATTTTTGCCCGGATAAGGCAATTCAACACAATCAATCTGCCACGGCCCGACTCTAAGGGGTTGTGATAAATCGAACAGGCAAATTAGTCGGCCATTAATTTGTGTCTCGGACATCAAATTACCGTAATATTGCCACCCACGATGCCAGCGTTCAGCAATTTCAGTTTGATAGCAGCGCAATGAAATATGGTCGGCATGGAACTGCGCCAAATCCAGTTTTAATTTAGCTGCAAAGAGAAATAGCTTTTGCTCAAAATCGGGCAGGTCTGTTAATAAATCCTGTAACTCAGAGATATCTTTCAGGGCGCGCATCCTGCTCTCCATAATTGACAATTAGTTAATTTATTGTGGCTGCAATAATTTACCTTTATTCCAACTCATCAGCCATGTTTTATCTGAGAACTTCTTTATTTTAAATTATGCATTGCTAATAAAATCACCACTTGGCTTGAGATTAACACTCTGGCCTGATGCTGACGCCGATATTCAAATATGGTATAAATCCTGCCATATTGTGGCTAACACTCTACCAGGCCACCACACCGCACCACTTTTTTGCAATGTGGGGTTAAGGTGTCGTTTGAATTAACTGGCATAACGGTTTTTGGTGTGTAATTAATAACTCTTTCGTGCGTAATTAAGGTAACCCGTTGAATATTCAAGCTCTTCTATCAGATAAAGTCAGCCAGGCGCTGATTGCAGCAGGGGCTCCGGCAGATAGCGAAGCACAGGTTCGCCAATCTGCCAAAGCGCAATTTGGCGATTATCAAGCTAACGGCGTGATGGCCGTTGCCAAAAAACTTGGCATGCCACCGAAGCAACTGGCAGAAAAAATCATTGAACTGCTTGATCTTACAGGCATTGCCAGCAAAATTGAGATTGCCGGCCCCGGTTTTATCAATATCTTCCTTGACCGCCAGTGGGTTGCAAAAAAAGTAGAGTATGCGCTGACTGCAGCCAAACTCGGTGTTGCACCCGTAAAACCACAGACTGTTGTGGTTGACTATTCTGCACCGAATGTCGCGAAGCAGATGCATGTAGGCCACCTGCGCTCAACCATTATTGGTGATGCAGCAGTACGGACTTTAGAGTTTTTGGGTCACAACGTCATTCGTGCTAACCACGTCGGCGACTGGGGAACCCAGTTCGGCATGCTAATCGCTTATCTGGAAAAAATGCAGAACGAAAACGCCAGTGACATGGGGTTATCAGATCTGGAGCTTTTCTATCAGCAAGCCAAAAAAACCTACGATGAAGACGAAGATTTTGCCCAACGCGCCCGCGCTTATGTGGTGAAACTGCAAAGCGGTGACGAATATTGCCGTGCAATGTGGTGCAAGCTGGTGGATATCACAATGGCGCAAAATCAGATTGCCTACGATCGCCTGAATGTCACCCTAACCAAAAACGATGTGATGGGCGAAAGCCTGTATAATGCCATGCTGCCGGGAATAATCGCCGATCTGAAAGCCAAAGGGCTGGCAGTAGAAAGTGAAGGCGCAACTGTGGTCTATCTGGATGAATATAAAAATAAAGACGGCGAACCAATGGGCGTCATCATCCAGAAAAAGGACGGTGGCTACCTCTACACTACGACGGATATTGCCTGCGCCAAATACCGCTACGAAACACTTGGTGCAAACCGTGTGCTGTACTATATCGATAGCCGCCAACATCAACATCTCAAGCAAGCCTGGACTATCGCGCGCAAAGCAGGTTATGTGCCTGAGTCGGTGTCATTAGAACACCATATGTTCGGTATGATGCTGGGTAAAGATGGTAAACCGTTTAAAACCCGTTCAGGTGGCACCGTCAAATTATCCGATTTACTGGATGAAGCCATTGAACGCGCGGGTAAACTGATTGTCAAGAAAAATCCAGATATGTCTGCTGCTGAACTCAAGCAGGTGGTGGATGCTGTCGGTATTGGTGCAGTGAAATATGCCGATTTATCGAAAAGCCGCACCACTGACTATATTTTTGACTGGGATAACATGCTGGCACTGGATGGCAATACCGCGCCTTATATGCAGTATGCTTACACCCGCGTGGTCTCTGTGTTCAAACGTGCTGGTATTGATGAGAGCAGTCTGATACTGCCACTGGTCATTACCGAAGATCGTGAAGCTGTTTTAGCAACCCGCCTGTTGCAGTTTGAAGAGGTCATTACTGCCGTGGCTCGTGAAGGCACTCCGCATGTAATGTGTTCTTATCTGTATGACCTGGCAGGTTTATTCTCCAGCTTCTACGAACACTGCCAGATCCTGAATGCAGAAAGCGAAGAAATCCGTCAAAGCCGCCTGAAACTGGCAATGTTGACCGCAAAAACCTTAAAGCAAGGGTTGGATACGTTGGGTATTCAGACTGTTGAGCGGATGTAACCTTCAATTACTCTCTTGCGCACAAAAAGGCCACTCCCGGCCTTTTTGTGTATTTTAAATCAATGGGTTAATTTGATACTCAGCCCGTTCTACGAGAAAAATCTCGCACGTTGAACCCGAGCAATGCCAGTGCCGCAAAGTAGGTAATTCCCCCTGCGGCTACCACCGCCAATAAACGCAACAGGCGGTAAGTCATGCCACCAATATCCCACTCAGGCATCACCCACAGCAACCCCAGCAGAACCACAGACATCGCCACCACACCAATAATCAGTTTAGTTAAAAATGCGCCCCAACCCGGCTGAGGCTGAAAAATTTTCTGTTTACGCAACTGCCAATAGAGCAAGCTGGCATTAAGGCAAGCCCCCAAACCAATCGACAGTGATAAACCCGCGTGTTTGAGCGGACCGATAAATATCAGGTTCATCACCTGAGTCAATATCAACGTAATAATGGCAATTTTAACCGGAGTTTTAATGTCCTGGCGGGAGTAGAACCCCGGCGCCAGCACTTTCACGACAATCAGCCCCATCAGGCCGACGGAGTAAGCCACTAACGCCCGTTGGGTCATCACAGCATCAAAGGCACTGAATTTACCGTACTGAAATAATGAGACTGTCAGTGGTTTTGCTAAAATGCCTAACGCTACGGCACTGGGCAGAGCCAGCAAGAAACACAGGCGTAGCCCCCAATCCATTAATCTGGAATATTCATCATGGTTGCCACTGGAAAAACTCTTAGCCAACGACGGCAATAAGATGGTGCCTAACGCTACACCCAACACACCTGACGGGAACTCCATCAACCGGTCAGCGTAATACATCCATGAAACCGAACCCGAGACCAAAAATGAAGCAAAAATGGTATTAATAATCAGAGAAATTTGACTAACCGAAACACCGAGAATGGCAGGCCCCATTTGGCGCATCACTCGCCAGACCCCCGCATCGCGCAGTGACAAACGCGGCAATACCAACATGCCTATCTTCTTCAGATGAGGGAGTTGATAGCCCAATTGCAGTACACCACCGACCACCACCGCCCAAGCCAGTGCCATCACCGGTGGGTTAAAATACGGTGCAGCAAAGAGCGAAAAACCGATCATGCTGATATTCAGGAAAGTGGGAGCAAAAGCCGGTATGGAAAATCGATTCCAGGTATTGAGAATCGCACCAACCAAGGAAGCCAACGAAATCAGTAGGATGTAAGGGAACGTCACTCGCAACAGCGCCGCAGTCAGCACGAACTTATCCGGCGTATCGGTAAAGCCAGGTGCAGTGATAAAAATAACCCAAGGTGCTGCCAACATCCCCAACACGGTGACCACAGCCAGTATCAACGTCAACAGACCGGAAACATACGCAACAAAAGTCCGCGTTGCCTCTTCCCCCTGCTGGCTCTTATATTCCGCCAGTATCGGTACAAATGCCTGAGAAAATGCCCCTTCGGCGAAAATGCGCCGCAGTAAGTTAGGCAATTTAAATGCCACAAAGAAGGCATCTGTTGCCACCCCAGCGCCAAATACCCGCGCTACAATCGCATCGCGGGCAAAACCCAATACCCGGGAAAATAGAGTCATGGAACTCACGGCAGCCAGTGATTTAAGTAAATTCATATGTTTTTCTGATGGGTTTCTGATCTGTCTTCAGACCTGTCTCCGATCTGTTTTTTCGATCTGTTTTCAAAATACGCTGTAAATACCAGTACCTGCCGTCAGCAAGCGTGACATTTACCCGATGGTGGCTACACGAGCCTAAGGCTGTTTTAGAACAGGCGCCAGTTTACGTATCCATACATAAATAGCCACTACAAGGTATAACAGATTACGGGTAACAATAGGTTTTTCACCCTTGTTACCTCAACGCATTGGTGTCCATTCTTTGTAAGTCAAAGCCGTCAGCACATGATCACGCCACTGGCCATCAATCAATAAATAATCCTTGGCATAACCTTCACGCTCAAATCCCAAACGCTCCAGTAAACTGTCACTGCGATGATTATGTGGCATATAATTAGCCATAATACGGTGCATCCGCTCGTGCTGTTGCATATAACGAATTAACGGTTGCAGTGCTTCAAACATTAACCCCTGCCCCTGCCAGCGCTCGCCCAGCGAATAACCCAGAAAACAAGCATGAAACGAACCCCGCAGCACATTGCTAAAATTTGCCACCCCACGTACTTCTTTTTCTTCCTGATCCAGCAAAATGAAGTAATAGGCACTACCATGCTTTTGCAGTTCCATGATCATGCCCAGGCGCGCTTGCCAGCCCGCAGGCAGGCAATGACTTTTATCACGTGCCGGTTCCCACGGTTTGAGAAATAACTGATTCTCAGCATAATATGCTGCCATCCGGTAGGCATCACGATCATGGAGCAACCGCAGTGACATACGGCTCGTCGTCAGACGTATTTTAGGT
This sequence comes from Pseudomonadota bacterium, assembly GCA_041179305.1. Taxonomy (GTDB): domain Bacteria; phylum Pseudomonadota; class Gammaproteobacteria; order Enterobacterales; family Enterobacteriaceae; genus Yersinia. The sequence continues at coordinate 6,509 of JBEGTQ010000033.1, forward strand.
GTTGCTAAATGATAGCCGAACATCTGCTCCCCTTAGACTGCTCGCTGTACTTAACAGAACCGAAATCTCTTTCAGTCAATATACCTGTTGCAACAGCATGGCGTAAAATGTCCTTTGTCGCCTTTTATCGTTCAAAATAATAAACTCAAACAATCAGGCAGTTAAAAATGCATTTTATTATACCCAACTGACTTCAGGATACAGCTCAGCCGCTATATCAAACTGTAATTGAGGAGCACATTTCTTGCAGCAAAAACCGCTCCCACAAACCAATCCTGAATGAACAAGCACGATTAATAATACAAAACGACACATTTACCGGTTATTATCAGGCAAGTTTGTCTGTCGGATGAGTACTTAATTGCCATGAGGTTTTAATGAATAAATTGATGTGGGGCGCTGCTACGCTGATCGCGACAACGACATTGATCGGCTGTAACCAACTGACTCAATACACCCTGAGCGAGCAAGAAATAAATGAATATCTGCAAAAACACAATAACTATGAAAAACAGATTGGGATCCCCGGGCTGGTGGACGCTCATATCACCCTAACGCAGTTACAGAGCCACATTGGCCGTGCTGAACCGGGCAAAGTGACCTTAACCGGCAATGCTAAAGTGGATATCACCTCGATCCTCGGCCCACAGAGTGCAGATATGACGCTAACATTAAAAGCACAGCCGACATTCGATCGTGAGAAAGGCGCTATCTTCTTGAAAGAAATGGAGTTAATAAATTACACTGTCAAGCCGGAAAAAATGGATTCGGTGATGAAAGCTCTGACGCCCTATTTGAATCAATCGTTGAAACTCTACTTTAACCAGCAACCCGCTTATGTACTGGACGCCGATAAGAGTAAGGCAGAAGGCATAGCGAAAAAACTGGCTAAAGGCTTAGAAGTGAAACCAGGCCAATTAGTCATCCCTTTAACTGACTAACGGCACAGCCTGGTTACACTGTTGTATGCAAGCCTCGCAGAAACGAAACCCATGTGAGCCGAGTAACGAGAACCACTAGCGCCGCTGCGGCTTCAAAGGATAAGGTTATCCTCTGATAATTCATCCCACATTGCTTGCAACGCTTCACGACTCAACTGCGCCAATGTACGGTAGAAAGCGGTAGTGGCATGGGATTCGACTTTCCCGAGAAAACGTCCACACCAAGGCAATAAATACTCACTAAACAGGATTATTTGCACCGGGGCGCCATCTTCAGTAGCCTGATCTTCCAGCCATGAGGCTGCCAGTAATAAGCTACCAAAATGGTCAGTTGGCTTATCACTTGGTGGCATACCATGTTGTTGCAAAAACACGCTGACTTCTGCTTCTGGTTGAGCATCGTCATAATCAGAGGCGTAAGGTGAAACACGGCACTCATCACCGAGAAATAAAGCATTATAATCAGCGCTTAACGCTTCTGGCTGATACTCTTGTTGCAGGCGTGCCAGTAGCTCACTTTGTTCCAACGGCCAGTGAGGTTCCAGCTTACCCTGGCTTATCAATGTAAAAAGTGGCTCAAGCAGCGGATCTTGCGGCTGACGATAGAATAGTGAACCAAGCACTCGGCAAATCAGAGAAAAATCATTCATTTAAATCTTCCTGTCTCTTATGAATTGTTGTACATACCCAATAGGTTTCAAGGTGCAGCAAACGAGAAATCCTGATGAGTTTACATCGGTCAATACACCTGCATCTTGAAAAATGACGGGTATAAATTAAGTATTTTTGTGACAACGTCACATAGTAGTTTATAAATCGGCTAACTCGGGAATTGCAGGGCGACCACGCTGTTCAAGATAATTCAGTAAACGGCGTGGGCTAACATTAAGAATGCGTTCTTGCGGAAAATTCACATCACCAATAATACGATCGCAATGCTCAAAAACTCCCAATGAATAAGCGATATGAGAATCAGACCCCAGCGCCAACCAACCTCCAGCATCACGTACGGCTTCGGCTATTGCGCGGCAATTAACCTCACTGCCCTTACGAGAATGTGAAAAAGAGGCGTTGTTTAACTCCATAGCCACATTATATTTTGCGGCGGCTTCAGCAATGGCTCGGATATCAACCGGATATTTAGGGTTACCGGGATGGCTAATAATATGCACATTACCCTGCGCCATCGTTGCGATCATCGCCTGCGTGTTAGCAGCCTTATCTTGCGGCGGGAATACCGGTTCGTGAAAACCGGCAATGAGCAAATCGATGGCATCCAGCATTGGATCAGTACAATCGATATCACCGGCCAGATTCTTAATATTGGCTTCAATGCCTCGTAAAATACCCACCCCATCGACTATTCGCGGCCACACCAACATATTCATAAAGTGCCAGTAATGCGGTGCATCAGCCATGTCCGGCCCGTGGTCAGTAATGGCGAACAGTTTGATGTTTTTTAGTTTAGCTTCGACGATATAGTCGTGCAGAGTACTGTAAGCGTGGGTACTGGCAACGGTATGCATATGTAAATCAACAGGATACATGACTACTCCACAAGGTTTTTTAAGGAGAGCTGGCTTTTCTTTACAGGCAAAATATAACTCGCTAATGATAGCAGGCATTCTTCTCAGCAACCGAGCTAAAAAACGGTTTTATCTGATTGTGTCACTCAGCTCCGGTCATAGACGACCCGGTATGAAAAATGGATCAATGACAACCGCTGAGCCGCCACCAAAATCGAGGAGCTGTTTATTCAAATTCAATTGAGTGCAATAGTCTCTCGGCACTGCAGGAACTTCATTATTATTGTTAACGCCAGCAGCCAGGCCATTACCGAGGCTAACCATCCAGTGACCATTCCACGAAAACTGATGCTCAAAAATATGGACAATATGGCCGCGAGGTATCATTGGAAGTCTATCCGTGAGGCTAAAGGCACCATTCCAAATAACAGTGCCTCGACCGAAAGCAGCAGTTAATGCCGATTCGGTATTTGCATTACGGTATTTTAGAAGCCAAGGTAACGACACCAAACCACTCTTAAATAGCCACAGCATTACAGCATCATAGCATGTTGCTGTAAGGCGTTTTCCTGCAAAACTTTGCCTGGTCGCCGCCAAATAATCATCAATATCAGGAAATGATGGTCTCCAACGCTGAGCTGCATTTGCCAAATTATCTCGATTGTTAGTCGTCGAAATGAACATTCTTAGCCCGTCGCAAATTTGCGCTTCTGCTTTGTTTTTCCAAAAACGGAGACTCACATCCCTCCAGTTAGAGGGCAAACGACTTTTTGGCGTTAACACCGAAGCTGTCCCCGACATTCTTGGCCATAACCCAGAGTTAAATACGAATTGACAGGTGAGTAAAGCCATCAGGGCATGATGCTGCAGGGGATCCTGCTGACTTAAATGTAAAGAAATCCCGCTCCAGTTAGCATATGTTGCCAGATCATTATCGAGCTTTGATTCGTGACCACGTACCAATGCTTTTATCTGATCCGCCAGACTAAAACTAATGTTGGACCGAATGTATCCTATGGCGGCAACTAAGTTGTTCTGTTTCAATCTTAATTTTCCTCTTTTACATTCCTGACGGGAGCCGTAAGTGCTCGATAGATTTCCATCTCTGCCCACCGTTTTACACACTCCATGAACTCTGCATCCGATTTTTCACGATGAGCTGCACGTTCAACAACGCCCCTTATATCCAGAACCAGGCTATCACTTAACATGGAAGTCGCGATATTAATCAGCCTATGAGGCTACAGGCTAACCATTTTTATTCTCCCTGTATATTAGAACGTCAGGTAATGCTTCCAATGGGTAGAATGGTTATAGATAATGCGACTTTTTGGGGTCTTTCTGTGGCTACAATTACTGTTCACTGTCCGCTCCGGTTTATCTACACGGTCAAAATCAAAAAGGTCACGACAGGTTTCGTTGCCGAGAATGTCATCGGATTTTTCAATTATCCTACACTTATGAGGCTCGAAAACCGGTTGCCAAACAACAAATTGTTGAGATGACTTTCAACGGCTCCGGTGTCTGTGATACCGCCAGGGTCCTGAAAATTGGTATCAATACCGTCCTGCGCACTTTAAAAAACTCTCACTGAAACAAATAACCTCATCTCCTGTCGCTTATGCAGATGTCGCCCTTATCTGTGAACTCGATGAACAATGGAGTTTTGTTGACAATAAAGGCCAGCAGCACTGGCTGTGGTATACCTACAACACAAAAAATGGCGGTGTTCTGGCCTACACTTTCGGTTCCCGAACCGATGAAACTTGCCGAGAACTGCGGGCTTTGTTAACACCTTTGACTATCGGCATGATAACCAACGACAACTGGGGCAATTACGCGAGAGAAGTGCCGAAGGATAAGCATCTGACAGGAAAAATCTTCACTCAGCGCATTGAGCGTAACAACCTGACGTTACGCACACGAATTAAAAGACTCACTTGTAAGACCATCTGTTTCTCACGCTCTATTGAACTGCATGAAAAAGTCATCGGTGCCTTCATTGAAAAATATATGTTCTACTCGTTGGACGCACTACCCAAAACTCCAGGCACTGACTCAAGTCAGTGATGGAATGAATAAAGCAGTCAACACCCCAGTATCTTGAGAGGTGACAGGTATATCAATTACCACATAAGACCACTATTTATTGATTATATTTAGCCTTAAAAAAATATGTTAAAACGTGGAGAACATTTCTACCCTGTTA
>JBEGTQ010000034.1:0-6756 GCA_041179305.1 Pseudomonadota bacterium
CTTTTTCAAAACCGAAAGGTTGAGTCATGTGTCATTCCTCTTTTTTGAGTATGTTAGCGGAATGACACCGAATTTCTAATGCTCTCTGTTTTACAGGTGACGAAACGCCCGCCTTCCATTACCATAGCGCCCTTGCCAAAACTCGTATTAATCATGTTCACATTACCGCCAGCCAAATACTCCGCGCAATCGGACTCTGTCTGTAAATACTACATATTCAGACAGACTCTCAGGCCGTATTGCCTGCACGGAGGGTAAGCTATTGCCAGTGATTTTATTATGTTTAGCTGTAATTAATTGTTTATAATCAGATAAGTTAAAGCATTTTCTTAACTGTCCAACAAAAAAATCGAGCCGATAATTTATGCCTTTTACACTTGGTCAACGCTGGATCAGCGACACAGAAAGCGAACTTGGATTGGGTACCGTCGTTGCAGTCGACGTCCGCATGGTCACCTTACTGTTCCCCGCAACCGGTGAAAACCGTCTTTATGCCAGAAATGACTCACCAATCACTCGGGTTATGTTTAATCCGGGTGATACCATCACCAACCACGAAGGCTGGCAGTTGAAAGTGGAAGATGTGCATGAGGAGAATGAGCTGATAACCTATATCGGCACCCGTTTGGATACAGAAGAAACCGGCGTATTGATGCGTGAAGTTTTGCTTGATAGCAAACTGACATTCAGCAAACCGCAGGATCGGTTATTCGCCGGTCAGATCGACCGCATGGATCGCTTTGCCCTGCGTTTTCGCGCTCGCAAATATCAAAGTGAGCAATTCCGTTTGCCCTGGAGTGGCCTGCGCGGTATCCGTGCCAACCTGATCCCACACCAATTACACATCGCTTATGAGGTAGGTCAACGCCACGCACCACGCGTATTGCTGGCCGATGAGGTCGGTTTGGGTAAAACCATTGAAGCCGGGATGATAATCCACCAGCAACTGTTGTCGGGTCGTGCTGAAAGGGTGCTGATTGTCGTGCCGGAAAGCCTGCAACATCAATGGCTGGTCGAAATGTTGCGCCGCTTCAATCTGCACTTTTCGCTGTTTGACGACAGTCGCTATTCCGAGGCTCTGCAAGACAGCATCAACCCGTTTGAAACCGAACAAATGGTTATCTGCTCACTGGATTTTGTGCGTCGTAATAAGCAACGCTTAGAGCAACTGGCGGATGCCTCCTGGGATCTACTGGTGGTGGACGAAGCGCATCACCTGGCATGGAGCGAAGACACCCCAAGCCGTGAATATCAAGTGATTGAACAATTGGCAGAGAATATTCCAGGTGTGCTGCTGTTGACGGCAACGCCAGAGCAGTTGGGCCAACAGAGCCATTTTGCTCGTTTGCGGTTACTGGATCCGAGCCGTTTCCACAATTACCAAGAGTTCGTCAATGAACAGCAAAAATACCGCCCGATCGCCGATGCGGTAACCCTGTTACTTGGGGGCGAGCGTTTGACTGATGATAAACTCAATCTATTGAGCGAACTCATTGATGAGCAAGATATCGAACCCCTGCTGAAAGCCGCCAACAGCCAAAGTGAAGATAGCGAAGCCGCGCGCCGTGAGCTGGTAACAATGCTGATGGACCGCCACGGCACCAGCCGCGTTCTGTTTCGTAATACCCGTAATGGTGTGAAAGGGTTCCCGCACCGCGTCTTGCACCAAATCAAGCTGCCACTGCCGACTCAGTATCAAACCGCGATTAAAGTGTCAGCTATCATGAGTGCCAAGAAAACACGGGAAGCGCGGGCAAAAGATATGCTTTACCCCGAGCAAATCTATCAAGAGTTTGAAGGCGAAAATGCGACCTGGTGGAACTTCGACCCACGCGTTGAATGGCTGCTCAACTATCTGATTGCCAACCGTAATGAGAAAGTGCTGGTTATCTGTGCGCAGGCCGCTACCGCCTTGCAATTGGAACAGGTGTTGCGTGAGCGTGAAGCCATCCGTGCGGCGGTATTCCACGAAGGCTTATCGCTAATTGAACGTGACCGTGCTGCGGCCTATTTTGCCTCTGAAGAAGAGGGCGCGCAGGTATTGTTATGTTCTGAAATCGGTTCCGAAGGGCGTAACTTCCAATTTGCCTGCCAATTGGTGATGTTTGACCTGCCGTTTAACCCAGATCTGCTGGAGCAACGTATTGGCCGTCTGGACAGGATCGGTCAAAACCGCGAGATCCAGATCACAGTGCCTTATCTGGAAAATACTGCACAGGCCATTCTGGTGCGTTGGTATCACGAAAGTCTGGATGCTTTCGAGCACACCTGCCCGACGGGCCGTACCATCTATGACTGTAAATATCAGGAGCTGATTGGCTATTTGGCGACGCCAAATGAGCAAGAGGGGCTGGATGGGTTTATCCACACCTGCCGTCAACAACACGAAGACCTGAAACTTCAGTTGGAACAAGGGCGTGACCGCCTGCTCGAAATGCATTCCAATGGTGGCGAACATGGTCAGCAACTGGCACAAGCCATTGCTGATCAAGACAACGATGTCAATTTGGTCAGTTTTGCTCTTAATTTGTTCGATATTATCGGGATCAATCAGGAAGATCGCAGTGATAATTTGATCGTTCTGACGCCATCCGATCACATGCTGGTACCGGATTTCCCTGGTTTGCCGCAAGATGGTTGCACGGTGACCTTTGATCGCGAACAAGCGTTATCACGGGAAGATGCCCAATTTGTGAGCTGGGAACATCCTATCATCCGTAATGGTCTGGATCTAATCCTCTCCGGTGATACTGGTAGCTGCGCGGTTTCTTTGTTGAAAAACAAAGCATTGCCGGCAGGTACACTGTTAACTGAATTGGTTTACGTGGTTGAAGCGCAGGCACCGAAAAAGCTGCAATTAACTCGCTTTTTGCCACCCACCCCAGTGCGAATGCTGATGGACAGGAACGGTACCAACCTCGCCGGTCAGGTTGAATTTGAAACCTTTAACCGCCAGTTGAATGCGATAAACCGTCACACCTCAAGCAAGTTGGTCAATGCAGTGCAGCAAGAAGTTCACGCTATGTTGCAACAGGCAGAAGCGCTGGTTGAAGAGCAAGCACGACACCTAATTGAAACCGCTAAGCGTGAAGCAGATGAAAATCTGAGCACTGAACTGGCACGTCTCGAAGCACTTAAAGCCGTTAACCCGAATATTCGTGATGACGAAATAGAAACGCTGGAACATAATCGTAACATGGTGCTGGAAAACCTCAATCAGGCTGGCTGGCGTTTAGATGCTATCCGTCTGGTGGTGGTCTCACACCAGTAATCTCAGGAATAACCCTCAGTTTCTGGAATATAGCCAATGGATTGCAAGATGCAGGAAGGCAGCAACTGAGCGAAGCGCCAGTCACTTACTTGAGTAAGTGGCTGGGGTAACATGAAAAATGACGGGTACAGTAATGGAGCCGTAATGGAACCCTATAATCCGCCCCACGATCCCTGGCTACTCATCCTGTATCAGGATGAGCACATCGTGGTGGTCAATAAACCCAGTGGTTTACTTTCCGTCCCAGGTCGCGCACCCGAGAATAAAGACAGCGTGATGACCCGCATTCAGGTTGATTATCCAGCCGCTCAGTCTGTTCATCGGCTGGATATGGCAACCAGCGGTGTCATTGTGGTAGCGCTAACCAAAGCAGCCGAACGTGAACTTAAACGCCAGTTTCGCGAACGTGAACCGAAAAAATCTTATATCGCCCGCGTCTGGGGCCATTTAGTGCAAGATCAGGGTCTGATTGATCTGCCATTAATCTGCGACTGGCCGAATCGACCAAAACAGAAAGTCTGTTATGAAACAGGTAAATCGGCACAAACTGAATATCAGGTGCTTTCACGCGATGCGGATGGCACTACTCGAGTCAAATTATCCCCCATCACTGGCCGCTCACACCAATTACGTGTCCATATGCTGGCGATGGGTCACCCCATCCTTGGTGATGGCTTCTATGCCCACCCGGAGGCCAAAGCGATGGCATCCCGACTGCAATTGCATGCACAGGAGTTATGTATTACCCACCCAGAGTTAGAAACTCTGATGCATTTTAAATGTGAAACAACGTTTTAATTTTTTGGCCGAAAAAAGATCCCACTCAGAATTAAACCCGATTGGCGAATTAACGCCGATCGGGTCGTGATGATCCTAAAACAAAAAGCCTTACTTAAATCCCTTGTCACGTTTGATCAAATCATACGCAGCTTGAATTTCTTGTGCTTTCTGCTTCGCCATCTCCATCATTTGTGGTGGCAAACCTTTTGCTACCAATTTATCAGGATGATGCTCGCCCATTAATTTACGGTAAGCACGCTTAATGGCCACACTGTCATCGGTGCTGCTGACGCCCAACACCTTGCAGGCATCCTCCAACGTTGGGCCACTGGACGCATGTTGATAGCCCCCTTGAGAGTACCGCCCCTGCTGGCCCTGTGAACCGCCATAACCACCAAATTGACGCCCTCCCTCAATCATGCTCAGGAACTGTTCAAATTGAGTACGGGAAATCCCTAGCTCTTCAGCGATAACATACAGCACCTGCCGTTCGTTAGGATGCAAAGAACCATCGGCAAATGCGGCCTGTAACTGAATTTCCAGAAACATCCGAATTAAATCAAAACGCCCAAAACAGACGCTACGTAATTCCTGCAATCTTTCACGCAACGGAAAACCACTTTCCTTCCCTTCGCGAAACGCCTGTTGTGCAGAGGTTCGAGCTTCACCATGCAATTGCATGCGCCCCATCAACTGATTGGCGAGTTGAATATCAACTTCCGTAACACGCCCTTTAGCCTTGGTTAAATGCCCCATGACCTGAAAAGTGGCGCGGAAAAAAATTAATTGTCGTGTTTGTTGATCGGCAAAAAAGCCGCGGTGCTTCGTGCTTCGCACCCTGTCTACCATATGGCCGACAAGCAACCCCAATACCACACCCCAGAAACCAGCACCGGACATTAAGCCCAATACCAGACCGAGCAGTTTTCCCCAATACCGCATATACTCCTCAATTCATCATGCCGTCAGTCAAAATTTGCATTATCATACTCGGCATTCAGCTCAGCGCCTAACAACGAGACGTGTAAATGGCCGGATTTAACACTAGCGCAACTGTGATGAGTAATATAGTCTCAGACCGTTTGCCGGCATGACGCCCCCCGATGACGGAATACCAAAATCACGTATGAAAAAAAGATTCCCAACACTGCTGGCCACATTGATATGGACGGCATTATATAGCCAGCACACACTGGCCGACCTTGCTGAGCAATGCATGCTTGGCGTACCCACCTATGATCAGCCGTTGATCACGGGCGATCCAAATCAGCTACCGGTCAGTATTAACGCGGATAAAACCGAGGCTAAATACCCGGATAGCGCCCTGTTTACCGGCAATGTTATTGTCCAACAAGGCAACAGCACTCTGACCGCTAATCAGGTTAAACTGACACAAGTACAGACACCCGGTGAGACTATCCCGCTGCGCACTGTCACCGCCACCGGCGACGTTAATTATGACGATCCGCAAATCAAGCTGAAAGGCCCGAAAGGCTGGTCGAACTTGAACACCAAAGACACTGATATGGATAAAGGCAAATATCAAATGGTGGGTCGTCAAGGCCGTGGTGATGCCGATTTAATGAAATTGCGCGGACAAAACCGCTATACCATTTTAGAAAATGGGACATTTACCTCTTGTCTACCGAGTGACAACAGTTGGAGTGTAGTCGGTTCCGAGGTTATCCATGACCGTGAAGAAGAAGTGGCAGAAATCTGGAATGCCCGCTTTAAAATCGGCAAAGTTCCGGTGTTTTACAGCCCCTACATGCAACTACCGACCGGTGATAGACGCCGTTCAGGTTTATTGATCCCCAATGCTAAATTCAGCAGTAATAACGGCCTCGAATTTATGTTGCCGTACTACTGGAATATTGCGCCAAACTTCGATGCCACCATTACCCCGCACTATATGCAGCGGCGTGGTTTGCAGTGGCAGAATGAGTTCCGCTATCTGCTCGCGTCAGGCCAAGGTACCATGGCATTGGACTGGCTACCGGATGACCGCTTATACCGCGGCCAAGACGGCACAAAACAAGACCCTACCCGCTGGATGTACAACTGGAATCATTCCGGTGTGATGAATAAATTCTGGCGTTTTAACGTCGACTATACCAAGGTGAGTGATCCAAATTACTTTACCGATTTAAGTTCGCAATACGGTTCAACTACTGATGGTTATGCGACCCAAATTTTCAGTGTCGGTTATGCTAACCAGAACTGGGATGCCACGTTGGCCTCCAAACAGTTCCAGGTATTCACTAATGCAGGTAACAACAACGCTTATCGCGCCCAGCCACAGTTGGACATGAACTACTATAAAAATGATATCGGCCCATTTGATATGCATGTCTATGGTCAGGCGGTTAAATTTACCAGTGTGGGTCGGGATAATCCCGAAGCCAGTCGTTACCATGTCGAACCATCAATTAACCTGCCATTCTCCAATGGCTGGGGCAGCCTGAATACCGAGGCTAAACTGCTGGCTACCCACTATCAGCAGGATGTTCCGAACAGTTTTGCCCAAAATTATAAAAACCAAAATGATCCGAATGCAGTAGTTCCAGACCTGAAAGACTCCATAAACAGAGTCATGCCACAATTCAAAATGGATGGCAAAGTGGTATTTGATCGGCCAATAGACTGGAGCGAAGGCTTTATTCAAACACTAGAACCACGCGTACAATACTTCTACGTTCCTTACC
>JBEGTQ010000035.1:0-34533 GCA_041179305.1 Pseudomonadota bacterium
CTCTGGTACGCGCAAAGAAGAGCTGTTGACGACGACCGAAGAGTTGCAAAAAATGTGGATTCTGCGTCGAATTCTTCATCCAATGGGTGAAATTGATGCGATGGAGTTTCTGATTAGCAAATTGGCAACAGCAAAAACTAACGATCAGTTCTTCGATAATATGAGACGTTCGTAAATTCAGATAATCAACAAAAACGCCACGCTTAGCTGTGGCGTTTTTTGTTTTTGGAATATACGATTATGGAGTTTGTTGTCAATCAAGTGGATAAAATGAACCAAATGACGCCAATTTTGATATCTATTCTCAATATTGATGAAAAAATGTAAAAATGGGGTTGGGAATAATAAATAAGGCTGTCATCATATTAAGAAATAACTGAAAGCGTGTGGGATGCATGGTAAGTGCAAGGCCACATTTTTCGCTGTCATATCTTACTGAAGAGAGCGGTTAAACGTGAATTTACTCACTATGAGTACTGAAATATTTATTATTTTCCTTTTTTCTCTTGCATTTTTATTTGTAGCTCGCAAAGTTGCCAAGAGGATTGGATTAGTTGATAAACCTAATTATCGCAAGCGTCATCAAGGGCTGGTTCCGTTGGTGGGCGGGATATCTGTGTTTGCGGGTATCTGTTTTACTTTTCTGATTACTAACCAACACATTCCTCATTTCCGTCTCTATCTCGGCTGTGCTGGTTTTTTGGTACTGGTGGGCGCGTTAGATGATCGTTTTGATATCAGCGTGAAAATCCGTGCTTTTGTTCAGGCGTTGGTCGGTATCGTCATGATGACAGTTGGGGGGCTTTACCTATACAGTTTGGGGCACGTTTTTGGCTCGTGGGAAATGGTGCTGGGGCCATTCGGCTATATTGTCACACTGTTTGCGGTTTGGGCAGCGATAAATGCTTTCAACATGGTTGATGGTATTGATGGTTTACTGGGCGGATTATCGTGCGTTTCTTTCGGCGCTATGGGTATTTTGCTGTATCAGGGGGGCCAGATAGCTCTGGCGTTATGGTGTTTTGCCATGATTGCCGCCATTTTGCCTTATATCTTGCTGAATCTTGGATTATTAGGGCGCAAATATAAAGTCTTTATGGGTGATGCTGGCAGTACCTTGATTGGTTTTACGGTGATTTGGATGCTGTTGCAAACGACTCAAGGGAATTCCCGCCCTATTAATCCGGTTACCGCTTTGTGGGTTATTGCCATTCCTCTGATGGACATGATTGCCATTATGTATCGGCGTTTGCGCAAAGGGATGAGTCCTTTCTCTCCGGATCGCCAACATATACATCATCTTATCATGCGTGCCGGTTTTACCTCGCGGCAGGTTTTTGTTCTGATCACGCTGGCTGCCGCCCTGTTGGCAGCCATTGGTGTTATCGGTGAATGGCTAACATTTATCCCTGAATGGGTTATGTTGGCATTATTCTTGCTTGCATTTTTGTTGTATGGCTACTGCATTAAACGGGCATGGCGAGTAGCGCGTTTTATCAAGCGCATCAAGCGCCGGATGCACCGAGCATCGCAAAATAAGCATGAATCTTAACCAGAGGATTTAGGTAGTGATGAAACCAGAATCTATGTCGGATGATAAAACAGGATTTCCCCATAATGAGCCTGTTGTAGATAACGAGTTAGATATCCGTAGTCTGTGTCACACTCTTTGGCGCGGTAAAGTGTGGATTATTGGAATGGCAATTTTTTTCGCAGTAATCGCGCTGGGTGTTTCCTACATTGTGAAACAACAGTGGAGTGCAACAGCCATTACAGATAGACCAGCCGTCAATAATTTGGGCGGCTACTATTCTCAGCGGCAATTTTTGCGTGATTTGGATAGCCGCGTTAACGGTGGTGTTGCCAGTGAACAACCTGGAATTGCCGACGAAGCGTATAGTGAGTTTATTACTCAGTTGGCCGCTTACGATACCCGTCGAGATTTTTGGCTACAAACTGATTACTACAAACAACGGTTGATCGGTGATGCTAAAGTAGATGCTGCATTACTGGATGAATTGGTAAATAACATTGTTTTCATGCCGCGTGATGATAAAAAAATGCTGAATGACAGCATCAAATTGGTGGCAGAAACCGCCACTGATTCAAATAAATTACTCCGCAGTTACATTGATTTTGCCAGTCAACGTGCAGCAGGCCATTTGAATGATGAAATTCAGGGGGTCTGGGCGGTTCGTACACAATCAATCAAAGCACAAGTCAAACGGCAAGACGCTGTGGCTCAAGCGGTATTCAGCCGTGAAGTCGCCGCTGTGACACAGGCATTGAAAGTGGCCAGCCAACAAGGGAGCAATCGTAATCAAACCGATACCCCCGCTGAGCAGTTACCCGATTCCAAAATGTTTATGTTGGGTAAACCGATGCTGCAAGCCCGTTTAGAAACTCTACAGGCTACTGGCCCAAGTTTTGATATTGACTACGATCAGAATCGCGCCATGCTGGCAACATTGAACGTCGGTCCGGTAATGAATAAAACATTCCAAACTTATCGTTATTTACGTACCCCGGAAAATCCGGTAAAACGTGACCGCCCGCGTCGTGTTTTCCTGTTGATTATGTGGGGCGCGATTGGCGTCCTGGTCGGTGCCGGTGTAGTGTTGGTACGTCGCACGACTGCGCAATCTTAATCGGGAAAACCATATAAACTAATGGGTGTATCGTGTGCCTACTTGCAGGCGTTGTCTGCGGCTAACTGACCTAAAGAGATCCACTGTGAAAGTGTTGACTGTTTTTGGCACCCGGCCTGAAGCTATTAAGATGGCTCCTCTGGTGCATGCCTTGGCTCAGGATGAAGCTTTTGAATCAAAAGTTTGTGTAACGGCGCAGCACCGTGAGATGTTAGATCAGGTATTGCGTTTATTTGAGATTCAATCGGACTATGATCTCGATATCATGAGGTCGGGGCAGGATTTGACGGAAATAACCTGCCGAATTCTGGAAGGGTTAAAGCCTGTTTTGGCTGAATTTAAACCAGATGTTATTTTGGTACACGGCGATACCACAACCACGTTGTCGACCAGTCTGGCCGCATTCTATCACCGTATTTCTGTTGGCCATGTCGAAGCGGGTTTACGCACGGGGAACCTCTATTCTCCGTGGCCGGAAGAAGCTAACCGTCAGTTGACCGGTCACCTGGCCATGTATCACTTTGCTCCGACCGAGTATTCTCGCCAAAACCTGCTGCGCGAGAGGGTGCCAGACAGCCGCATTTTTGTGACCGGTAATACGGTGATTGATGCGCTATTCTGGGTGCGAGATCGCATTATGAATAACTCAGATCTTAAAGCGAGCCTGGCAGAGAACTATCCGTTCCTCAATACCAGTAAGAAAATGATACTGGTTACCGGCCATCGTCGTGAAAGCTTTGGTGATGGTTTTGAGCGGATTTGCAGTGCGTTAGCTGAAATCGCCCTTAAACACCCTGATGTACAGGTGGTTTATCCGGTGCATCTCAACCCTAATGTCAGTGAGCCGGTCAATCGTATTCTGAAGGATATTGATAATATCATTCTGATTGATCCGCAAGATTATCTGCCGTTCGTTTATTTGATGGCCCATGCTTATCTGATCCTAACGGACTCTGGCGGCATTCAGGAGGAAGCCCCTTCATTAGGGAAACCGGTTCTGGTGATGCGCGATACCACTGAGCGCCCGGAAGCTGTGGATTCCGGTACAGTTCTGTTGGTTGGTACTGACACTGATAAAATTGTTAATGCAGTGACCAGCTTGCTGACTGATGAGAGTGCTTATTATCATATGACCCGGGCACATAATCCTTATGGCGACGGGCATGCCTGTCAACGCATTCTTGAAGCTTTGAAGAATCATCAGGTGGCGTTATGAGTTTTGAAACTATTTCTGTTATCGGTCTCGGGTATATTGGGCTGCCAACGGCCGCTGCGTTCGCGTCGCGTAAGAAGAAAGTCGTTGGTGTTGACGTCAATACTCACGTAGTTGAAACCATTAATCTCGGTGCGATCCATATCGTGGAACCGGATTTAGATAAAGTGGTGAAGATTGCTGTTGAAAGTGGTTACCTGCAAGCCGTAACCAAACCACTGGCTGCTGATGCATTTCTCATTGCTGTACCGACACCGTTTAAAGGTGATCATGAACCGGATATGGTTTTTGTTGAATCAGCCGCCAAATCTATTGCACCGGTCTTGAAAAAAGGTGATTTGGTCATCCTGGAGTCTACCTCTCCGGTAGGTGCGACGGAACAAATGGCACAATGGCTGGCTGAAGTGCGCCCTGATCTCAGCTTCCCGCAGCAAGCGGGGGAAGATGCCGATATCAATATCGCTTACTGCCCAGAGCGCGTGTTGCCGGGTCAGGTGATGGTTGAACTGATTCAGAATGACCGTGTGATCGGTGGAATGACACCGCAATGCTCCGCCCACGCCAGTGAATTGTACAAAATCTTCCTGGAAGGTGAATGTGTGGTGACTAACTCACGTACCGCTGAAATGTGTAAACTAACCGAAAACAGCTTCCGTGATGTGAATATTGCCTTCGCCAACGAGCTGTCACTGATTTGTGATGAGCAGGGTATCAATGTATGGGAACTGATTCGTCTGGCGAATCGCCATCCGCGCGTGAATATCTTGCAGCCAGGCCCAGGAGTTGGTGGTCACTGCATCGCGGTTGATCCGTGGTTTATCGTTGCGCAGAATCCGCAATTGGCACGCCTGATCCACACGGCTCGTCTGGTGAATGACGGTAAACCGCTCTGGGTAGTGGATCGTGTGAAAGCGGCGGTTGCTGATTGCCTCGCGGCCAGTAACAAACGCGCTTCTGAAGTGAAAATTGCCTGCTTCGGTTTGGCATTCAAACCTAATATTGATGACCTGCGCGAAAGCCCTGCAGTGGAAATCGCCCATTTGATTGCACAATGGCATGTCGGGGAAACATGGGTGGTTGAACCTAATGTGCGGCAACTGCCAAAATCACTGGCAGGTTACGTCACCCTGAAAGACACCGCCACTGCCTTACAGCAGGCTGATGTACTGGTGATGTTGGTTGATCACCACCAGTTTAAAGCAATTAAACCTGAAGAGGTGGCGCAACCGTGGATTGTTGATACTAAGGGAGTATGGCGTTGAGACGCATTCTGGTCACCGGCGGCGCCGGTTTTATTGGTTCTGCGGTGGTAAGATATATTATCGATAGCACTCCGGACAGCGTGGTAGTGGTGGACAAACTCACCTACGCCGGTAATCTGGAGTCACTGGCGGTTGTCGCTAAGAGCGGGCGCTATGCTTTTGAACAGGTAGATATCTGTGATCGCGCCGAATTGGATCGCGTTTTTGCGCAATATCAGCCGGATGTGGTGATGCATCTGGCGGCAGAGAGTCATGTTGACCGCTCGATAGATGGCCCTGCGGCTTTTATCGAGACTAATGTCGTGGGCACTTACACGATGTTAGAAGCAGCCCGTCATTATTGGCAACAGTTGAACGCTGAGGCAAAACGGGGCTTTCGCTTTCACCATATATCAACGGATGAGGTATATGGCGATCTACAGGGTACGGATGATTTATTTACCGAAACTACACCTTATGCGCCAAGTAGCCCATATTCAGCGTCTAAGGCGTCCAGTGACCATCTGGTTCGTGCCTGGCTGCGAACTTACGGTTTACCTACGTTGGCCACCAATTGTTCAAATAATTATGGCTCGTATCATTTCCCTGAGAAGTTAATCCCGTTGGTGATTTTGAATGCGCTGGCAGGTAAACTGCTGCCGATTTACGGTAATGGTGCACAAATACGTGACTGGCTGTTTGTTGAGGATCACGCACGAGCGTTGTATCAGGTGGCGACCAAAGGTGTAGTGGGAGAAACCTACAATATCGGCGGCCATAACGAGCGCAAAAATATTGAAGTGGTTGAAGCTATTTGCGTGTTATTGGATGAACTGGTTCCGCAAAAACCGGTAGGAATTGCCCACTACCGTGACCTGATTACCTTTGTCAAAGACCGCCCGGGCCACGATATGCGCTATGCCATTGATGCCGGTAAAATTGAGCGGGAGTTGGGCTGGCGGCCACAGGAAACCTTCGAAAGTGGTATCCGTAAAACCGTATTGTGGTATTTGAATAATGAATCGTGGTGGCGGCGCGTTCAGGATGGCTCTTACGCCGGTGAGCATTTTGGTTTAAGCAATTGATATAAATGATCTTTAAAGTTGTAGATGCGTTGGCTGTGTATAACATCTACCTGATGGTTTCAGGAGATCGTATGTTTCAGGAGATAGTATGAAAGGCATAATTCTGGCTGGTGGCTCCGGTACCCGTTTGCACCCCATCACCCGTGGCGTCTCTAAGCAACTGCTTCCCGTCTATGATAAGCCGATGATTTACTATCCGCTGTCAGTACTGATGCTGGCAGGGATTCGTGATGTATTAATTATTTCTACCCCAGAAGACTTGCCATCATTCCAGCGTTTGCTAGGGAATGGTGAAGAATTTGGTATCAATCTGAGCTACGCGGTGCAGCCGAGCCCGGATGGATTGGTACAGGCGTTTATTATTGGTGAAGAGTTTATCGGCAATGAACCTTGCTGTTTGGTGCTTGGCGATAATATCTACTTCGGTCAGGGTTTTAGCCCAAAACTGGAAAGCGTTGCGGCTCGTCAGCATGGTGCAACTGTTTTCGGTTATCAGGTGATGGATCCAGAGCGCTTTGGCGTAGTGGAATTTGATGACAATTTCCGCGCGTTGTCCATTGAAGAAAAACCGAGCCAGCCGAAGTCGAATTGGGCGGTGACCGGGCTTTATTTCTACGATAATCAAGTGATTGAATTTGCTAAACAGGTTAAACCTTCCTCCCGTCGTGAGCTGGAAATTACCAGTATTAATCAAATGTATTTAGAACGTGGTGAATTAACAGTTGAGTTATTAGGCCGTGGTTTTGCCTGGTTAGACACCGGCACGCATGACAGCTTAATTGAAGCTAGCACTTTCGTGCAAACCGTAGAAAAACGGCAAGGTTTCAAGATAGCCTGCCTGGAGGAGATCTCGTGGCGTAATGGTTGGCTGGATGACGACGGCGTAAGGCGTGCAGCAACGGCGTTGGCGAAAACCGATTACGGTAACTATCTGCTGGAGTTGCTCCATGCCCGTCCACGCCAGTATTGAGCCATTGAGCTGGGAAAGTGAATTTTTCCAGCGCCACAGTGCAAAACTCATTTTCTCTGGCTCAGCCCGGCAACTTGAACCGGCTGAGTTGGATATTTATACCCTTACCCAAGCCAAAGTACCTACGCATCGCCTTGATCTCATTGACTCTCTCGGTCAACTTGGCTTCAGGTTAGTTGAAGGTGAGGTTGATCTGGCTCTGTCAATTGAAGGGAAAGGTAGCGTTAGCACGGAAAATGCCGCATCTGAGGCTGATAGCGGAATCTATCAACAGCGGGTTGCTACAACTGCAGATATTCCATTATTGCGCAGTGTGGCTGCCGATGCTTTTGCATTAAGCCGTTTTCGCGCGCCGTGGTATAGCTCACAGGACAGCGGGCGGTTTTATGCATTATGGGTAGAAAAGGCAGTGTTGGGTACTTTCGATCATCAATGTTTGATAGTGACGGATACAGCCGGTCAGCCAGCAGGATTTGTTACGTTACGTGACCTGCAAGATGGCAGCGCGCGTATTGGCCTGTTGGCCGTATTCCCCGTCGCGCAGGGTAAAGGCATCGGTTCAGCATTGATGTCGGCAGCAAAGCAGTGGTGCCAGCATCGTGGGTTACACCGGTTACAGGTAGCCACACAAATGAGCAATATTGCTGCTTTGCGTCTCTATATTCGCAGTGGTGCTTCGATTGCAAGTACTGCGTATTGGTTATGCAGGGGATGAAATGATTCCATTTAACGCTCCACCGGTAGTAGGCACTGAACTGGGTCACATGCAAGTAGCCATGACCAGCGGCAAATTATGCGGCGATGGTGGTTTTACTCACCGCTGTCAGCAGTGGATGGAGCAGCGCTTCAACTGCCCTAAAGTCTTACTGACGCCATCTTGCACCGCATCACTGGAAATGGCCGCGTTATTGCTGGATATCAAGCCCGGTGATGAAGTGATCATGCCAAGTTTTACCTTTGTTTCTACCGCCAATGCCTTTGTGCTGCGCGGTGCCAAAATAGTGTTCGTTGATATTCGCCCGGACACCATGAATATTGATGAAACCAAGATTGAAACGGCTATCACCGATAAAACCAAAGTCATTGTACCGGTTCATTACGCGGGCGTGGCCTGTGAAATGGACACCATCATGGCGCTGGCGAAAAAATATGACTTATTTGTGGTAGAAGATGCTGCGCAGGGCGTGATGTCGACTTACAAAGGCAAAGCACTGGGCACGATTGGCCATATTGGTTGTTTTAGTTTCCATGAAACCAAAAACTACACGGCGGGCGGTGAGGGTGGCGCGACGTTGATCAATGATCCGTTACTGATTGATCGTGCGGAGATTATTCGCGAAAAAGGCACCAATCGTAGCCAATTCTTCCGTGGTCAGGTAGATAAATACACCTGGCGTGATATTGGCTCCAGCTATCTGATGTCTGATTTACAAGCCGCATATCTGTGGGGCCAGTTAGACGCGGCGGAACAAATCAATCAACGCCGTTTGGCGCTGTGGACTGCCTACTATGATGCATTCGCATCCTTAGCTAAAACTGGGCACATTGATTTGCCGGTTATTCCTGTCAATCTGAAACAAAACGCACACATGTTTTATATCAAACTGCGTGATATCGAAGATCGTTCTGCGTTCATCCGTTACTTAAAAGATGCTGGGATCATGGCGGTATTCCATTATATTCCACTGCACGACTGCCCGGCAGGTGAAAAATTTGGCCGTATGGCGGGTGAAGACCGCTTTACCACTAAGGAAAGTGAACGCTTGGTGCGTTTGCCGATCTTCTATAATCTTACCGATGTCAATCAGAGCACGGTGATTAACACTGTTCTGCGTTTCTTCGCCTGATATGTCTTTGGCAAAAGCATCGATTTGGACTGCCAGCTCTACGCTGATCAAGATCGGCGCAGGACTGTTAGTGGTTAAACTGCTGGCGGTGACCTTCGGCCCCAGTGGTGTCGGGCAGGCGGGGAACTTCCGCCAGCTAATTACGGTATTAGGCGTGCTATCGGGCGCGGGTATTTTTAACGGTATTACTAAATATGTTGCTGAAAATCATCAGCAACCTGAGCGGCTGCGCGCTGTTCTGGGGACGTCATCCGCGATAGTGCTGGGGTTCTCAACCCTGCTGGCACTGATCTTTCTGTTGGCGGCCAAACCGGTCAGTATTGCCTTGTTTGGCTATGCGGATTACCAGAATGTGGTGCGGGCAGTCGCGCTTATTCAAATGGGTATTGCTTACGCCAACTTATTTTTAGCCATTCTCAAAGGCTATCGCGATGCGATGGGTAATGCGTTGGCGGTAATTGTTGGCAGCCTGATTGGTGTGGTGGCGTATTATATTTGCTTTCGCATTGGCGGTTATCCCGGTGCACTAGTGGGGCTGGCATTGGTGCCTGCGCTGGTGGTTATCCCTGCAGTAGCCATGCTGATTCGCCGCAAAACTGTTCCGTTGAGCTATTTTAAATTGGGCTGGGATCAAGTACTGGCCAGTCATTTAGGCAAATTCACCATCATGGCGCTGATTACTTCAGTGACCCTACCGGTGGCCTATGTAATGATGCGTAACCTGCTGGCTGACCGCTATGGTTGGGATGCGGTCGGGATTTGGCAGGGGGTTAGCAGTATTTCAGACGCTTATCTGCAATTTATTACGGCGTCATTTACCGTCTATCTGCTACCCACCCTGTCGCGACTCAAGGATAAAACGGCTATCTCCCGTGAAATTCTGCGCTCGCTGAAATTTGTTCTTCCGGCTGTCGCGACTGCGAGTCTGATGGTCTGGTTATTACGTGATTTCGCCATCTGGCTATTATTCTCACACCAATTTATCGCTATGCGTGATCTTTTCGCCTGGCAACTGGTCGGCGATGTACTAAAAGTCGGGGCGTATGTCTTTGGTTATCTGGTGATTGCTAAAGCGTCTTTACGTTTCTACATTTTAACGGAAGTGAGTCAGTTCCTACTGTTAACCGGATTCGCGCACTGGTTGATCCCTTTAAATGGCTCACTGGGTGCGGCCCAGGCTTACATGGCAACCTATATCGTCTATTTTGCGCTCTGTAGCTGCGTATTCATTATGTATCGTAGATATTCATCACCGTAAACACTCTGTACAGTAGAAAAAATGACAACCCTGATTCATGTACTGGGATCTGATATCCCGCACCATAATCTGACTGTGTTGCGCTTCTTTAATGACGTGCTGAGCACGCGAGTGCCTGCTGAGCAGGTGCAGCATTTTATGGTGGCAGCAAAAGAGACGGCAGCATTATCGTCTTTCCCTCTGTTGAATATCGAAACACATGGCAATAAAAAATCCCTGGCTGACGCAGTGATTGCTCGCGCACAAGCAGACGGCAACACGCGCTTTTTCTGGCATGGCCAGTTTAATGCTGCCCTGTGGCTGGCGCTGTTGAGCGGTAAAATCAAACCCCGGCAGGTCTATTGGCACGTCTGGGGGGCTGATTTATACGAAGATGCCAACAGCTTGAAATTCCGCTTATTTTATTTATTACGCCGCTTAGCGCAAGGGCGAGTCGGGCATGTTTTTGCTACCCACGGCGATTCAATTCATTTCCAGCAGCGCCACCCTCGGGTACCTGTTTCACGGCTTTATTTCCCGACACGCATGGATCCCGCATTAACCGGCATCAACATTGATAAGCCCTTAGCCGGGTCGATGACGATACTGCTGGGTAATTCAGGCGATACAACTAACCGTCATATTGAAGCGTTGAATGTAATTCATCAGCAATTTGGCTCCGATGCGCGGGTTATTCTGCCGATGGGATATCCGGCGAATAATCAGTTATATATTGAGCAAGTTCGGCAAGCAGGACTGGCGCTGTTTGCACCGGAAAACTTGCGCATTTTGACAGAGCAGATACCGTTCGATGATTATCTGAATATTCTACGTAAATGCGATTTAGGTTATTTTATTTTCAATCGTCAGCAAGGCATTGGTACCCTGTGTTTGCTAACTCAGTTTGGTGTGCCCTTTGTCTTGAGCCGCAAAAACCCATTCTGGCAAGATTTAGCCGAGCAGCATATTCCGGTACTTTTCTATGGCGACCCATTGGATGAACCATTGATTCGTGAGGCACAGCGGCAATTAGTAGGGTTGGATAAGCATGGTATTGCGTTCTTTAACCCTAATTACATTGAGGGTTGGCAGCAGGCGCTGGCATTGGCATTGGCCACAGGAGAACAGCCATGACGCTGGGGCAATTTGGCGGTCTTTTCGGTGTTTATCTGATAGCCGTTATTTTTATCCTGATATTGACGTATCAGGAGTTTAGGCGTGTCCGTTTTAACTTTAACGTGCTGTTTTCAATGCTGTATCTGCTGACGTTCTATTTTGGTTTCCCGCTGACCTGCATGCTGGTGTTCCAGTTTGACGTCGCGGTCGTGCCAGTGGAGTACTTACTGTATGCCATTCTCTCTGCCACGGCATTTTATGGTATCTACTATGTAAGTTACAAAACTCGCCTGACCAAGCCGCGCAGCCAACCACGGGCACCGATATTCACCATGAACCGGGTGGAGACGAATCTGACCTGGACGCTGTTGGCACTGGTGGCTATTGGCACTGTTGGTATCTTCTTTATGCAGAATGGTTTCCTGCTCTTTAAGTTGGACTCCTATAGCAAAATCTTCTCCAGCGACGTGTCTGGTGTTGCTCTGAAGCGTTTTTTTTACTTCTTTATTCCGGCGATGCTGGTGGTCTATTTCCTTAAACAGGATATGCGAGCGTGGTTTTTCTTCCTCGCCAGCACGGTAGCATTTGGCATATTAACCTATGTTATCGTCGGCGGAACACGCGCTAATATTATTATCGCGTTCTCGTTATTCCTGTTTATCGGCATTGTGCGCGGTTGGATAACCCTGTGGATGCTGGCTGCCGCAGGCGTGTTCGGGATTATCGGGATGTTTTGGCTGGCCCTGAAGCGCTATGGCCTGGATGTGAATGGTGCCGAGGCGTTTTATACTTTCCTCTACTTAACGCGCGATACCTTCTCGCCGTGGGAAAACCTCGGATTATTACTGCAAAATTACGATAAGATAGACTTCCAGGGGCTGGCACCAATTATCCGTGATTTTTACGTATTCATCCCCAGTTCTTTGTGGCCGGGGCGCCCTGACCTGGTTCTTAATACCGCCAATTATTTTACCTGGGATGTGTTGGATAACCACTCCGGGTTGGCTATTTCTCCAACTCTGATAGGTTCTTTGGTGGTTATGGGCGGGGGGCTGTTTATTCCGCTTGGTGCCATTGTGGTAGGGCTAATCATCAAATGGTTCGACTGGCTTTACGAGCAAGGTAAAGCGGAAAATAATCGCTATAAGGCAGCAATTCTACAAAGTTTTTGCTTTGGTGCCGTGTTTAACATCATCGTTCTGGCGCGGGAAGGGCTGGATTCTTTTGTCTCAAGAGTGGTGTTTTTTTGCATAATTTTTGGTGCCTGTTTGATACTGGCAAAATTGTTGTACTGGCTGTTCGATACGGCGGGTTTGATAACACAACGGGTACAGCGCCGTATGGGCAAATCAAAGCGGCTATCAACACCTCAAACGAACAGTCAACTGTAAGGATCTAAATGGAACCGAATACTGCTATTGCTAAAGAGACGGACATTCCTCAGTATAATGTTCGTGGTTTTGAAATTTGGGGCTTTCGCGATATGGCTCAGGCACTGGATCACCTGCTAAGTCGCGGCTCGGTAAAGACCGGTATGCTGGTGGCGATGAACGCAGAGAAACTGCTGAAAGCTGAAGACGATGCTGCGTTGCGTGAACTGATTAACGAGGCTGAATACTTATACGCCGATGGTATCAGTATGGTGCGTGCCATTCGCCGTAAATATCCACGGGCGTTGTTGTCACGCGTGGCAGGCGCTGATCTGTGGGAAGCACTGATGCAACGTGCCGGGCAGCAAGGGACTCCGGTGTTTCTGGTGGGTGGCAAGCCGGATGTGCTGGCAGAAACCAAAGTGAAGTTGCGCGCACAATGGAATGTGAATCTGGTGGGTAGTCACGATGGCTATTTCACACCAGAGCAGCGTGAAGCATTATTCGCTCGGATTGCCGCCAGTGGCGCGGCTATCGTGACCGTCGCGATGGGTTCGCCAAAGCAGGAGTTGTTTATGCGTGATTGCCGTCAGTTCTATCCTGACGCGTTGTATATGGGTGTAGGCGGCACTTATGACGTCTTTACCGGTCATGCGAAGCGTGCGCCGAAGATCTGGCAAAACATGGGGCTAGAGTGGCTATATCGCTTGTTGGCGCAACCAGGCCGCATCCGTCGCCAATTCAAGCTGCTGAAGTTTGTCGGCTATTATTACAGTGGTCGCTTGTAATAATCCTTCTAAGCAGGGTCATCTCTGATCCTGCAATTGCCAGACTTCCATTTATTCCTTGGTTCAATATCACTGTTCATTAATTAAATTATATAATCAATTATTTGATTTCTATTTCACAAAATTTTAGTTTCTTGTTTGCTAATTTGCTCCAGATACGGAAGGATATGAGCCGGTTACGATTATGCGGTCATAATCGCTTTTATGCTGATGGTTTTCCTATTCGTTAACTTGCATAAATTAATATAATTATAATTAGGCTGAACATTTTTGTTCTGTCGTTAGATTTTTTTTGCGTAAAAAACACATTGTTAAATGAAAACAATATATGACTTAATGGCCATGGACGAAAGAACCGGAACGGACCATACCATCAGGTTTACAGAGGATATATGGCACACATTGAAGAAAAAAAAGGATTACACCGTGGACTGGAAGCCCGGCATATCGAACTGATCGCGTTAGGCGGAACAATTGGCGTGGGGCTATTTATGGGTTCTGCCAGTACATTAAAATGGGCGGGGCCATCGGTTTTACTGGCTTACATTATTGCTGGCTTATTTGTTTTTTTTATCATGCGCGCAATGGGCGAAATGCTCTATCTGGAACCGGTTGCTGGTTCTTTTGCTGTATATGCACATCAATATCTCAGTCCCTACTTTGGTTATCTGACGGCCTGGGGCTATTGGTTTATGTGGATTGCGGTAGGGATATCTGAAATTACTGCTATTGGTGTCTACGTTCAATTTTGGTTCCCCGAAATACCGCAGTGGCTGCCTGCCATAGCAGGTGTGGCCATTGTGGCACTGGCTAATGTGGCAGCCGTTAGATTGTACGGTGAATTGGAATTTTGGTTTGCGATGATCAAAGTTACCACTATTATTGTGATGATTCTGGTCGGTCTGGGCGTGATCTTTTTTGGTTTCGGTAATCATGGTCAGGCCGTTGGTTTTGATAACCTGACGGCTCATGGCGGCTTCTTTGCCGGCGGTTGGAAGGGATTCATGTTTGCGTTGTGTATTGTGGTGGCGTCTTATCAGGGGGTTGAGCTGGTGGGTATTACCGCCGGTGAGGCAAGAAACCCACAGGTGACCTTAAAGCGAGCCATCAATAACATCTTATGGCGTATTTTGATTTTTTATGTCGGGGCAATCTTTGTAATTGTCACTATCTTCCCGTGGAACGATATCGGTACGACAGGCAGCCCGTTCGTACTGACCTTCGCCAAGATAGGGATAGTTTCAGCCGCAGGTATCATTAATTTCGTGGTATTGACGGCAGCGTTGTCTGGCTGTAACAGCGGTATGTATAGCGGTGGGCGTATGTTATATGCGCTGGCAAAAAACCGCCAGTTACCTGCCTGCCTGACTAAATTGTCTGCCAGCGGTGTGCCGGTTTATTGTATCGGGGTAACTATCCTGTGCTTGTTGATAGGTTCAAGCCTTAATTATATTATTCCGAATCCGCAGCAGGTGTTTGTCTATGTTTACAGTGCCAGTGTATTGCCTGGCATGGTGCCGTGGTTTGTGGTGCTTGTCAGCCAACTCCGTTTCCGTCAGGTACATAAAGAAGCATTGAAGCAGCATCCGTTTAAATCCATCATGTTTCCGTATGTAAATTATCTCACTATCGCTTTCTTGATATGTGTGTTGATTGGAATGGGGATAAACCCGGAGACGCGTTTATCTCTATTGGCGGGAGCGGCTTTCTTAGGATTGGTGACTGCATGCTATTTTGGTTTAGAAATGAATAAACAGAATACAGTTGAAACATCCCCAAACTAATGAGAGTTGCGGTGGCCTCACAGAGGTGAGGCCCAGGATGGGTTGAGTAACGAACGCAGCGGACCCCGCAATGGGTTTAAGAATGAAGAGATAAAACGTCTATAAACCAGTGAGCAAGGCGAGTTGCGTGCTGTCAATCGCTGACTTTTACGGCAGAGTGTGCAAAGCGTAATCAAACACATCATTTCTGCTAAAAAAGCACTAGACAGCCAGGTATTAAAACCGTAGTATCCTCACCCGCAACGGCGCTAAGCGCCCGTAGCTCAGTTGGATAGAGCGCTGCCCTCCGGAGGCAGAGGTCTCAGGTTCGAATCCTGTCGGGCGCACCATTAATTTTGTGTGTAAGAGCTGCGGTGTAAGATTGCCGCGTACGACGAAGTCGAAGTAAGTTGTAACTTATTGACTAATAAGCAGTTAATAAGTGTTATGGTGGCTATAGCTCAGTTGGTAGAGCCCTGGATTGTGATTCCAGTTGTCGTGGGTTCGAGCCCCATTAGCCACCCCAAATTTTGTGGAACATGCGATGGTGGCGGAATTGGTAGACGCGCTAGCTTCAGGTGTTAGTGTCCTTACGGACGTGAGGGTTCAAGTCCCTCCCTTCGCACCACACAAAATAGGTGAATTTTGTTAAAAATTACCTGTATGTAGATAGAAAAATAATAAAGAGTAAGCAATAAGAAATCGGCGAGTAGCGCAGCTTGGTAGCGCAACTGGTTTGGGACCAGTGGGTCGGAGGTTCGAATCCTCTCTCGCCGACCAATTTCAGACTGATGACAAAGCTCAGGCCTTATGACCAGCACGTTCATCTAATAGACACTTGCTGAAAAACCCTATTCCGACACTAAAAAATACCCCATCAGAAATATCAATTCGAAACAACTACCAGACTGCCTATCACCTCGTCCCGTTCAAAATGACGCTGTCTGATGGTTTTTTCGGCATTCCCTGTGAACCGCAGCTCGATGAAGTAAATTCAGACCAATGTCGCCTACTGCTGGTTCCTGCGCATCAGTTTGCCGTGTTCAACTAAAACTGGCCACAGTGACAGGTTGTTTATGAAATCGCCGTTCGGATTCATTTTTCACCGCTCTGGTATTTCTTATATACAATGAAATGAGGAGAGTGTCAGATCACGTGAGGGCTATTACGCCGATGAGTCAAATCGCACCATTTCTGGCGCGTGCGCTTTACTTTTCTGCCAGTTCTCGCCACTGGGGGGCGAGTTTTCCAGCTTTGTCGTCAGTTTGAAGGCTTAGGATACCTACATTTAGCAATGTTTAAAGTGATTCGCTATTCTGCCGCAGGGTCAACAATAGCCCCTCACGTCGTGCCTGAGCCGCATCCTCAGGGCGATGCAGTTTGTCCAAGGTATCTGCCAGCCACGCGTAGTCATAACCGTCTGGGCGTTGTGCAACTGCAGCTTTAAAGGCTTCGCTGGCTTTTTCCCATTCACCGTTTTTCAGCATGAGTTGCCCTAAGGTGCTATTGAGTAGCGGAGTCGCTCCGTGCTGCTTGATATGCTGGCGTAATGATTTCTCCAACGGCTCTGGATTTCCTGATTTCAAGCGTGGGATCAGCAGCACCAGACGCTCATCGTACTGACGTTTTAGGCTGTTGAGGATGAGCTGCTGGGCGACATCATGATCATCACATTCAATCAGATGTTCCGCCAGCGCCACTTGTAATGGGATCTGATTGCGCACTTTACGGCGTTGATCCTCCCACCAACGCTTCAAGCCATCACTGCCTTCTTCCGCCGTGCACTGATTCATCATGCCAATATAAGCTTGCTGCTCCAGTGTTGCGAGTTCCTCTGTGGTGTGGATTTGTACCTTGCCCATCGCCGGTAAAACGTCCAGTAACGAGCTGTAAGCTCCTGAGCGCAGATAGGCTTGCTCTGCCAGACGCAGCACTTCAGGATGACGCGGTGCCTGATCCAGTAAGCGATCAACACCGTGACGCGCAGCGTGAATATGCCCCTGCGCCAGTTGAATGCGTACACGGGTGATATCTACTGGCAGTTGGTCGATATCAGCCACTTCTGCGGCCCGTTCGAGATATTGATTAGTACGGAATTCATCACCACGTTGCTGAGCTGCTTCTGCCGCCAGCAAATAGTTAACCATTGGCTGTTCGGCATGATCGGCATTGCGGGTAAGCAGTTTTTCAACTTGCCTGAAATCACCCTCAGCCAGTTTGATCAACGCTGCTTTGGTCTGTTTACGTGCACGGCTACGTTTACGCCCCATAAACCAGCCATGAGTACGCGCACTGCTGCGGAAAATACGGCGTAGTATCCATTCGACAATCAGGAACGCGATCAAAAATAGTACCAGCATAATGACCAGACCGGTCACACTGGTCTCGACGTTATAGTTGTCAGTCTGGATCAATACATAACCCTGATGCCCAGCCAGCATCGAGCCAAGCACAATTCCCGCAGTCAAAATGAGGAACAACAGTAAGATTCGTAGCATAGTTATTCCCCCTGAGCACTTACTGGCGCTTGTGCCAATAAGTTACGAACCCGCGTTTGCATCAGTTTCTCCAGCATTGGCGGGCTTTTCAATTGATCAGGCACGTCCATCAAGATTGACTGTTGGCTCAATGCTTCAAGTTCATCAAGGAAAGCTTTGGTACTTTGATCATTGACATCAAAATATGCGCGAACCCACGTGGAAACTGATTCAAGCGACTGTTTATACACTTCATTTTGATGACGGGGAACGGCTTGCGCAGCAACCAGCAGGCGAGAGCGGATATTCTCACGCAGATAAATGTCCTGATTCGGTGCCAGCAGAGGTTCTGCTGTGCTATCACGGCGACGAATAGTTATAAAGTCAGACATAAAACTGTGCCAGCTTTTGTTCAGATTCTGACGCCATTCAGAGAGAGAACTGGATAGCTCATCGCTGTCAGCGTCCATCGGTGAATCATCGGTATTGTTATCAGCCAAACGCAGGTTATCCACTTGATTAGATAGCTGATTCAACTTCAGAATGATCCCGTCAAAGTCTACCTGGCTGATAGCAGAAAGGGTGCCGATATCTTCCGTCAGTGCGCGGCGTACGTCGATAAGGCTGGGATCGTTCATATCAGCCAGACTGGCATCGGCACTTTTTAGCAATACAGCGGCGGCAGTAACATCCTGATCGCTCCACAATTTGCGGCCGGCCATTTTCACCAGAAAATCAGCTTGTGCCAGTAACCACGTCTTGGCATCGCTACCTGAAATGATCGTGACTTTTTCCTGTAGCTCATTGAGCTGACGAATCACAGAGGCCTGTTGACGATCGGTCGCTCCCAGCGCTTTGGTTTGTTGTTGTAAAAATGATTTAACTTGTTGTTTTTCATGTAATTGATTTTGTTTTAGCTCGGCTAACTGTTCCTGCAGCGCGCTACTCGCTGCATCTTGTAACTTAGCCTGCTGGTGTCCCTGATAATAAAGCCCGGCACTCAGCGCGATGGCCAAGGCAATAGCAATGGCGCCCAGGATTGGGCCGGTTCGTTTCTCCCGGCGGCCTTCAGGTTCTGGCTGTTGGCGCTTCTCAACCGCAGTGGTTGCCTCTTCCACTGATGCGGATGGGATATTTTGTTCCGTCATATTGGGCATCCCATAGTCAGGTTTATTGAAAGTCTTGTAGCGCGCGGATCAGCGCATCGTTATCGGCATTTTCTGCCACCCGGATATCACTCCAGCCCATCTGAGCTGCCAGCGTAGCAATACGATCACTGACGACTATCAGGCGGCAGCGTAGTAACCAAGAGGAACGGTAGTAATCAGGAACTAAAGTATAGATCTGTTGTAACATTTCGCCGCTGGTTATCACCAAAATATCTACGCCGGCACGCTGCCAATCAGCACTTTGTTCGCTGCCATTATAATAGACCGGGCTGCGTTGGTAGCACTCGCAGAAAGTAACTGATGCACCGCGCTCAGCAAGGCTTTGACCCAGTAGCTCCCGCCCACCATTGCCCCGCAATAACAGTACCTTTTTGCCGGACACATTTTGTAGGTCTGGCAAGGATAACAGCATCTCGCTGGTTTCTCCCATTGGGGGATAAGTGACATGCAGGCGGCTGGCGGTATGCAGCGCCAATGCGGTGGTACGGCCAATAGCATAATAAGATAACTGGGTGGGCCATGACAGGTTATTTCTTTTTAACATTGGGTTAGCGTAACGGATAGTATTTTGCGACAAGGCAAAAACCAGGTCACCCGCTTGCATATTGTGCAGCAGTGCTGGCAACTTTGGCAGATCACTACCGGAGGAGAAGTCAATCAACGGCGCATGCCAGGCAACCCGGCCCAGTGCCCGCAGGCGACTGACGAGCTCCTCCCCTGCCGGGGACGGGCGGCTTACCAGAATGGTCATAGCGGAGGGTTATCCTGATAAACTTTGGCCAGTATTTCCCGCGCACCGCGTGATAGAAGCTCATCAGCCAGCTCAATCCCCATCTGCTCGGCGTTCTTGGCGGGGCCACGGCGTTCACCGCGGATGATCTCACTACCATCAGGTGCGCCTACTAATGCACGCAGCCATAAGGTATCGCCTTCTAATTCAGCATAGCTGCCAATCGGCACCTGACAACCCCCCTCAAGGCGAGTATTCATGGCGCGTTCGGCACACACCCGCAGTTCAGTGTCACGATGATTGAGCGGGATCAGCAACCGACGGGTAAGATCATCATCCAAACGGCCTTCAATACCGATAGCACCTTGACCGACAGCGGGTAAAGACTCTTCAGTTGGCATGGCATAGCGAATGCGAGTTTTCAGCCCAAGGCGATTAAGGCCCGCCACTGCCAGGATAATGGCGTGATATTCACCTTTATCCAACCTGGCAAGGCGGGTGCCAACGTTACCGCGTAAATCACGGATAATCAGGTCTGGGCGGCGTTCACGCAACTGGCATTGGCGGCGCAGGCTGGAAGTACCAACGACACTGCCCGCCGGTAACTCATCCAAATGCGAAAAATGTGATGAGACAAAAGCATCGCGCGGATCATCGCGTTCGCAAATAGTGAGCAGCCCCAACCCGTCAGGGAAGGCGATCGGCACATCTTTCATCGAGTGTACGGCGATATCTGCCCGCCCTTCCAGCAGTGCCAGTTCTAATTCTTTGACAAACAAGCCTTTGCCACCGACTTTTGCCAGTGGCGTGTCCAGAATGACATCGCCGCGAGTGACCATCGGAACCAACTCGACTGGCAGATTGGGATAATTGGTTTGCAGTAAATGTTGAACATAATGTGCCTGCCATAAGGCGAGTGGGCTTTGTCGCGTAGCAATTCGAATAATTTTGTCTAACATTGCTTGTTACCATTTTATATATTGCGAACCATTCTACCATTGACCGGTAAACGCTGTCAGTGAGATAGCAACCCGAACAAAGCAGACCGGAGCACAACAAAGCGACTATTGTAGCAAAGGAGCGTCGGGTAAAAAGGGTATATAGGCGTGACAATTGTAGGGATAGCTTTACGGTCAATCGGCAAGGTGTTAGATTGATCACGTTTCCAGCAATGATCCGTTAAATATTCTTCAAAAAAAATGTTTTTTTTCATTTCAACAAAAGGTACGTTCTTTTGGTGAAAAGGCAAATCAGCAATAATCGGATCTGGAACACGATTTTTTTCTAAGCACCGGAATAATCCTAAGCACCGGAACAACCAGGCGAGACGTCTTGTACCTCTACATCGAGACACTGAAACAGCGACTGGATGCGATCAACCAATTACGGGTCGATCGCGCCTTGGCGGTCATGGGGCCAGCCTTCCAAAAGGTCTACAGTCTGCTGCCAACCCTATTACATTGTCATCATCCACTGATGCCGGGTTACCTTGATGGTAACATTCCCTACGGCGTTTGCTTCTTTACGCCAAATGAAACCCAACAAAAATATCTTGCTGAAGTAGAAGCCAGTTTGGGTGAGTCTTTGCAACCGAATGTCGGTGGCGAACTGCCGATTACTGGCGTCTATTCGATGGGTAGCACCTCCTCGATCGGGCAGTGCCATGCCTCTGATTTGGATATTTGGGTGTGCCATCAGGCATGGCTGGACACTGAAGAACGCCATCGTCTGCAGCAAAAATGCAGCCTGTTAGAGAAATGGGCCGCATCAATGGGTGTTGAAGTCAGCTTCTTCCTGATTGATGAAAACCGCTTCCGCCATAATGCCAGTGGCAGCCTGGGGGGGGAAGATTGCGGTTCCACCCAACATATTCTGTTACTTGATGAGTTTTACCGTAGCGCGGTTCGTCTGGCTGGGAAACGTATTTTGTGGAATATGGTTCCGGGTGAAGAAGAAGTGAATTACGACGATTACGTGCTGTCGTTGTATGCGCAGGGTGTATTGACGCCGAATGAATGGCTGGATCTGGGCGGTTTAAGTACTCTGTCGGCCGAAGAGTACTTTGGTGCCAGCTTGTGGCAATTGTATAAAAGTATTGATTCACCCTATAAGGCGGTGCTTAAAACGCTGCTGCTGGAAGCCTATTCCTGGGAATATCCGAACTCCCAACTGTTGGCGATGGAAATCAAGCAGCGTCTGCATGCCGGTGAGATAGTCTCTTTTGGCCTTGATGCCTATTGTATGATGCTTGATCGCGTCACCCGTTACCTGACACAAATTAATGACACCACCCGCCTGAATCTGGTGCGCCGTTGTTTCTATCTCAAGGTATGTGAAAAACTGTCCCACTCCCCGGTAAACCAGAGCTGGCGGCGTGAAATCCTTAGCCAACTGGTGAGTGAATGGGGCTGGAGCGGCGAGAGTCTGGCGGTGCTGGACAACCGTGCTAACTGGAAGATTGAACGAGTGCGCGAGGCGCATAACGAGCTGTTGGATGCGATGATGCAAAGCTATCGTAATCTGATTCGCTTCGCTCGCCGCAACAATCTGAGTGTCAGCGCCAGCCCACATGACATCGGGGTGTTGACCCGTAAACTGTATGCTGCATTTGAAGCGCTGCCGGGTAAAGTGACACTGGTTAACCCGCAAATTTCACCTGACCTTTCGGAAGAACACCTGACCTTTATTCATGTTCCGGCTGGCCGTGCCAACCGCGCGGGCTGGTATTTGTATAATCAGGCACCGTCGATGGAAGCTATCGTTAGTCATCAGCCGCTGGAATATAATCGCTACCTTAATAAATTGGTGTCTTGGGCCTACTTCAACGGGTTATTGACCGTCAAGACGCACCTGCATATCAAGAGTGCCAATCTGTGTGATACGAGGAAACTGCAAGAACTGGTGAGCGATATTTCCTGCCACTTCCAGCCACGCCTACCTGCACCGACGCCCAAGGCGTTATACAGTCCGTGTGAGATTCGCCATTTGGCGATAATCGTTAATTTGGAAAACGACCCAACCGCTGTTTTCCGCAATCAGGTGGTGCATTTCGATTTTCGTAAGCTGGATGTATTCAGTTTTGGCGAGCAACAACAGTGCCTGGTAGGCAGCATCGATTTGCTGTATCGCAACTCATGGAACGAAGTACGTACGCTGCATTTCAGTGGTAAGCAGGCGGTGTTGGAAGCACTGAAAACTATTTTAGGCAAAATGCATCAAGATGCTGCTCCGCCGGAATCCGTGGATGTATTTTGTTACAGTCAGCATTTACGCGGTTTGATTCGTACCCGAATTCAACAATTGGTTTCTGAGTGTATTGAACTGCGCTTATCCAGTACCCGCCAAGAACCGGGCCGTTTTAAAGCGGTACGGATTTCCGGCCAGACGTGGGGCCTGTTCTTTGAACGTCTGAGTGTGTCGGTACAGCAGTTGGAAAATGCTGTTGAATTTTATGGCGCTATCTCCAATAACAAGCTGCATGGATTATCGATTCAGGTTGAAACTGATCAGGTTCATCTGCCACCGGTAGTAGATGGTTTTGCCAGCGAAGGGATTATTCAGTTCTTCTTCGAAGGCACCGCAGATGAAAAAGGTTTTAATATTTATATTTTGGATGAGTCAAACCGTGTCGAGGTTTATCACCATTGCGAGGGGAATAAAGAGGAGTTAGTACGGGATGTTAGCCGCTTCTATTCATCTTCCCATGATCGCTTTACGTACGGTTCCAGCTTTATCAACTTCAACTTGCCGCAGTTCTACCAAATTGTGCCGCTAGATGGCCGGACACAAGTAATTCCTTTCCGCAGCAATACGCTATCTCATCTGCATATTACCGATAAAGAAGCACGCCCGCCGGCAAAAAGAGTCTGCAACGCCATTAATGTCTTTTCCCCCTGAAATTGCAGTGATAGTAGAATTTTTGTGCTGGTGTATTATTTGCTGAAGCTAACGTTTTCTCCTGCCTGGCCGGTGGTGGCTTCAGATAATTTGGCGAAGAACTCTTCACCGCTGCGTGAGCAATACCAGTAGCCGTCACGGTAATCAAAATGGTAGCCGCCGGTTTTGGTGGCAAGCCAAACCTGATGCAATGGCTCTTGGCGATTGATAACAATCTTGCTGCCATTCTCGAACGTCAGGGTCATTACCCCGCCATTGGTTTCATAATCAATATCACTATCGCCGCTAAAACCGTCGAGTATCTCTTCAATGTAAAGCATCAATTGATCCGCTAACTGATGAAACTCGCTATCATTCATATTTAATTCCTATTGCTTTTCATGATCTACCTGCGATTATAGAGGTCTTGGACGCATGAATTACAGGCATAAATGCGAGTATACCCTCCGTACTTGAAGCCGCAGGGGTGTTAGCGGCGCTCACTTACCCGAATCACTTACTTGAGTAAGCTTATCGGGATTTTTTGCTGGATGACTGGCTGCAACGTCAAGTTCTTTGGGTATAGTAGGTGCTAACACATTATACAGGCGTTAAAAATGAAAAAAGAATTACGTTGGCTAATGACCGCGATGATGATGCTCGCGCTTACTGGTTGTGGTCTGAAAGGTCCGTTATATCGCCCACCTGCTGACAAACCAAAAGCAGAAACAGCGCAACCAGGCAGTGGTCAGGCAGAGACAAACCGACAGGATTTGTCAGGTAAGAATCAGATAAAATCTATCGCCGAGCCGCAGTAATTGCTGTTATCGCCGCCAGATAAAATCAATTCTGACACTAGCATGCATCGAATCTAGCCAATAAGTAAATGAAAGTCAGTGGAGTTTGATATGCAGTTCTCCAAAATGCACGGTCTTGGCAATGATTTTATGGTTGTCGATGCCGTGACCCAAAATGTTTACTTTTCGCCGGAGTTAATCCGCCGATTGGCAAACCGGTACACTGGCGTGGGCTTTGAGCAGATGCTGGTGGTAGAACCGCCTTACGATCCTGAGCTGGACTTTCACTACCGAATATTTAATGCCGATGGCAGCGAAGTTTCTCAATGCGGTAATGGCGCCCGCTGTTTCGCCCGTTTTGTGCGTATGAAAGGGCTCACTAATAAACGTGAAATCAGTGTGAGCACTGAAACCAGTCGCATGATCCTGAGTGTTACTGAAGATGAACGGGTCTGTGTCAATATGGGTGAACCTAACTTTGACCCGCAAGCGGTACCGTTTAAAGCGGTCAAAGCTGAAAAAACCTATATTTTTCGTGCGGCAGAGCACACTGTACTGTGCGGCGTTGTATCGATGGGCAATCCACATTGTATTATGCCGGTCGATGATGTTTCGGCTGCCAACGTTGAATTACTGGGGTCGGCATTGGGAAGCCATGAACGTTTTCCTGAGCGTGCCAATATTGGTTTTATGCAGGTCGTCAGCCGTGAGCATATCCGTTTACGGGTGTATGAACGCGGTGTCGGTGAAACTCAGGCTTGTGGTAGCGGTGCGTGCGCGGCGGTAGCGGTCGGGATTCAACAGGGGCTATTGAGCGAAGAGGTTCATGTTGAATTACCGGGCGGTAGTCTGTATATCAGTTGGAAGGGGCTGGGTCATCCACTGTATATGACGGGGCCGGCAACTCATGTTTATGATGGATTTATTCATTTATGACATATAGAACGGGTGTTACATGAAAAATTATGAGGAGCAGGCGTTAGTCGGCATAGAATTAGACGACGATGCCGTCATGCAATACTTATTACAAAATCCCGATTTTTTTATCCGCAATGCGCGTCTGGTTGAACAAATGCATATCCCCCATCCGGTCAGAGGCAGTATCTCACTGGTGGAGTGGCAATTAGGAAGGCAGCGCAACCAGATTAGTCAGTTGGAAGAAGAGTTAACCTTGCTGATGGAGCAGGCGAGCCTCAACCAAGTGCTGTTTAACCGCTTGTTGCAACTGCAAAACAATCTGGCTACAGCGAGCAGCCTGCAAGACCTGCTTAACCGTTTGCAGTGTTGGGCCAGAGATTTTGGTCTGATTGGCGCTAATGTTCGTTTGTTCAGTGATCGCTGGCATATCGGCGCGCCGTCTGACTTCACCCATCTGGCACTTTCCCGTCACGCTTTTGAACCGCTGCGCATTCAACGATTGGGGAATAATAACCACTACCTGGGGAGCTTGAACGGGTCGGAGCTGTTGCTGTTATTGCCTAAGGCGAAGCAGGTCGGATCGGTAGCTCTGTCATTACTGGGTAAAAACGGCGATCTGGGGGTTATTATCTTTAGTAGCCGCGATATACAGCATTATCAGCAAGGCATGGGTACCGTGATGCTGAACCAGCTATCCACGTTGTTACCAAGCCTGCTGGCGCGTTGGTTAGCGCCGGTATGACGGAATTCAGCGCCTCGCTTGCCCCGCAGATAGAGGCTTTCCTGCGTTATCTCAACGTTGAGCGCCAACTCAGTCCGCTGACCATCACCAGCTATCAACGCCAGTTGCAGGCGCTGATGGTGTTGGGTGAGCAAATGGGGCTTGTCCATTGGCAGGCGCTGGATGCGGCGCAGGTTCGTTCGCTGGTTTCCCGCAGTAAACGTGCAGGCTTGCACGCCGCTAGCCTGGCACTCCGTCTCTCGGCATTGCGCAGTTTTCTTGACTGGATGGTTAGTCAGGGTGCATTGCAGGCTAACCCTGCCAGAGGGATCAGCACCCCGCGTTCAGGCCGCCATTTACCGAAAAATATTGATGTCGATGAAGTCGATAAACTGTTGGATATCGATTTGAACGATCCGTTGGCTGTGCGTGATCGGGCGATGCTGGAAGTGATGTACGGCGCGGGGTTACGTTTATCCGAGCTGGTAGGTATGAACTGTAAACACATCGATTTGGCCGGCGGTGAAGTTTGGGTCATGGGGAAGGGCAGTAAAGAACGCAAAGTGCCGTTCGGCAGGACGGCGGTGAGGTGGTTAACGCGTTGGCTGGCGCTGCGAGAATTATTTGAACCGCAGGATGATGCCATTTTTTTGGCAAAGACTGGCAAACGTATCTCGGCGCGAAACGTGCAAAAACGGTTTGCTGAGTGGGGCATCAAACAAGGTGTCAGCAGCCATATTCATCCTCATAAACTGCGTCACTCTTTTGCCACTCATATGTTGGAATCCAGCGGTGATTTGCGTGCGGTACAGGAGCTATTGGGCCACGCCAATCTGACCACCACACAAATTTATACTCATCTGGACTTTCAACATCTGGCGACAGTGTATGATGCCGCTCATCCACGGGCTAAACGAGGCAAATCCTGATGCATTTTTATCGTTCATTTGAGCGTATTTCCGCCATTAGCTTCGATTTGGATGATACCCTTTACGATAATCGCCCGGTGATCACCCGAACAGAACAAGAGTCCGTGGCATTCTTGCGGCAATACCACCCCAATTTGGCACAGTTGCAGGTGGCAGATTTCCACCGTTTTCGTTATGAACTGCTGCAACAGGATCCGGATATCTATCATGATGTCACTCAATGGCGCTGGCATGCCATTGAACTGGGTCTAATGCGACATGGTTTGAGTAAAACTGAGTCGCAATGTGGAGCCGATGCGGCAATGGAAAACTTCGCCCTGTGGCGCAGCCGGATTTATGTGCCACCCGCCACCCATGACACCCTGAGCGCACTGGCTGCGCGTTATCCACTGGTGGCTATCACCAATGGCAATGCTGATCCCAAAGCCTGTGGTCTGGGCAGCTACTTCCAGTTCGTGCTGCGCTCCGGCCTTCATGGCCGTGCCAAGCCGTTTCGCGATATGTACCATAAGGCCGCTAATCATCTGGATATCCCGTTGAAACATATCCTGCATGTCGGTGACGATCTGATGACAGATGTCGCCGGTTCGCTGCGCTGTGGCATGCAGGCATGCTGGATTAACGACCGGCAACAGAACCTGATGACCGCCAATAATAGCCGTTTACTGCCACATATTGAGATTTCTCAGTTGGCTTCCTTGGTAGCATTGTTATAATCCTGTGTAAATTCACAGTGGAATATGGCATCGGCGGTTGCGCTATTTTCCCTTTTACCTGATAAACGGTGCCTATGGACGTTTCTGAACTGCTCGATAGCCTGAATGAAAAACAACGTGAAGCCGTGGCTGCGCCACGCTGCAACCTGTTGGTATTGGCCGGTGCAGGCAGTGGCAAAACCCGCGTACTGGTTCACCGTATTGCCTGGCTGCTGTCAGTAGAAAATGCCTCGCCTTACTCAATTATCGCGGTGACCTTTACCAATAAGGCGGCAGCAGAAATGCGCCACCGCATTGAACACCTGATTGGCACCAGTCAGGGCGGGATGTGGATTGGCACTTTCCACGGGCTGGCACATCGGTTACTGCGCGCTCACCACATGGATGCCAATTTGCCGCAGGATTTCCAAATTCTGGACAGCGACGACCAACTGCGGCTATTAAAACGCTTGATTAAGGCACTGAATCTGGATGAAAAGCAGTGGCCACCGCGTCAGGCGATGTGGTACATCAACGGTAAGAAAGATGAGGGGCTGCGCCCTAAGCATATTGAGAGCTACGGTAACCCGATAGAAGCCACTTGGCTGCGTATCTATCAGGCGTATCAGGACGCTTGTGACCGTGCCGGGCTGGTGGATTTTGCCGAACTACTGCTGCGCGCACATGAGCTGTGGCTCCACAAACCACATATTCTCAACCACTATCGCGAACGCTTCACCAACATTCTGGTGGATGAATTTCAGGATACCAACAACATCCAATATGCGTGGATCCGCCTGTTGGCCGGTGAGCGTTCCAATGTGATGATCGTCGGTGACGATGACCAGTCAATCTATGGCTGGCGCGGCGCGCAGGTCGAAAATATCCAGCGCTTCCTGAAGGATTTTTCCGCTGCCGAAACTATCCGGTTGGAACAAAATTATCGTTCGACCAGCAACATCCTGAAAGCCGCCAATACCTTGATTGCCAATAACAACGGGCGAATGGGTAAAAATTTGTGGACCGAGGGTGCGGAAGGCGAACCTATCTCACTCTATTGCGCGTTTAATGAGTTGGATGAAGCGCGCTTTGTGGTTAACCGTATCAAAGCGTGGCAGGACAACGGCGGAACGCTAAATAACTGTGCCATTTTGTATCGCAGTAACGCCCAATCGCGTGTGCTGGAAGAGGCTCTGCTGCAAACCGCGATGCCGTATCGCATTTATGGTGGTCAGCGCTTTTTTGACCGCCAGGAAATCAAAGACTCACTGGCCTATTTGAGACTTATTTCCAATCGTAATGATGATGCTGCTTTTGAGCGAGTGGTGAATACGCCAACCCGGGGTATCGGTGATCGCACGCTGGATGTTATTCGTCAAACTGCGCGTGATCGCCAATTAACCTTGTGGCAGTCAACCCACGCCATGTTACAGGAAAAAGTGCTGGCAGGCCGCGCTGCGTCTGCGTTGCAACGTTTTGTTGAGCTGCTGGACTCGCTGGCCAATGAAACCGCAGATATGCCGCTGCACGTGCAAACTGACCGCGTGATTCGCGACTCTGGCTTATGGTCGATGTACGAACAGGAAAAAGGCGAGAAAGGTCAGGCGCGAGTTGAAAACCTTGAAGAACTGGTCACAGCAGCTCGCCAGTACAGCTATCAGGATGAAGACCAGGATTTGATGCCACTACAGGCATTTCTCTCTCATGCCGCGTTGGAAGCTGGTGAAGGGCAAGCTGATGCCTATCAGGATGCGGTGCAACTCATGACACTTCATTCGGCGAAAGGCTTGGAATTCCCGCAGGTATTTATTGTGGGAATGGAAGAGGGTATGTTCCCCAGCCAGATGTCACTGAATGAAGGTGGGCGGCTGGAAGAGGAACGGCGGCTGGCTTATGTCGGTGTTACCCGTGCTATGCAGAAACTGACACTCTGTTACGCAGAGAGCCGCCGTTTGTACGGCAAAGAAGTGAATCACCGGCCTTCACGCTTTGTCGGTGAATTACCACAAGAGTGTGTTGAAGAAGTGCGATTGCGTGCCACGGTTTCTCGCCCAGTGAATCACCGCAGAATGGGTACGCCAATGAACGAGAATGACAGCGGTTTCTCACTGGGGCAGCGGGTACGTCATCCGAAATTTGGTGAAGGCACGGTAGTTAATCTCGAAGGTAGCGGTGAACACAGCCGGTTGCAGATTGCCTTCCCCGGCGAGGGAATCAAATGGCTGGTGACGGCTTACGCCAGGCTAGAAGCCGTTTGAAGTGAAATTTGAGGTGGCGGTATTTCGGTGCAGCCACAGCGTTATTTGTCGTCGTCGCCCTAAGCGCTCAGCATACCAAACGATTAATTGACATGCTGCCAAAGCACCGTTATCCAAACAAATAGCGCCAATCCGATTGCCAAAAATACCGCGGCTGATCCCATATCTTTTGCCCGGCCAGAAAGTTCGTGATACTCACTGCCAATACGGTCTACCACAGCTTCGATAGCACTGTTAATTACCTCAATAATGATCACTAAAACCACGCTGGAAATTAGTAAAATACGCGTGATGGCAGTCACCTCTAGCCAGAAGGCCAGTATGATAGCAACAATAGCGACAACAACTTCCTGACGAAAAGCCGCTTCGTTTTTCCAATTTGCCGTTAGCCCTTTAACAGAATAACCGGCCGCTTTATAGATTCGGATTAATCCTGTTGATTGATTCGCCATGTTTTATTGCCTTTATTTTAAGTTAATGATGATGTTTGCCGCTTTCTGTTGTCTCAGCACCACAGATCTCAAAACCAGTTTCTGGTATCCTTGCGACAAATTGCTAACAAGAGGCTTTATGTAGTTATGTCAGGTTGGCGTAAAATATATTACAAGTTACTGAATCTACCAATTAAACTGTTGGTAAAAAGCAAGGTCATTCCGGCAGATCCCGTGACTGAGTTAGGGTTAGACTCCTCTCGTCCTATTCTGTACGTTTTGCCTTACAATTCTAAGGCTGATTTGCTGACTTTGCGAACGCTATGTCGAGCACAAAATCTGCCAGACCCATTGATTTCATTTAAAATCAATGGAATAAAGTTGCCCAGCTATGTCTTTATTGATAATGGCCCAAGGGTATTTCGCTACTGTGCATCCAAACAGAGGTCGGTAAAGCTGTTCCACGATTACCTGGATCTGCACCGCAATGATCCGGCGCTGGATATTCAGATGCTGCCGGTTTCGGTGATGTTTGGTCGCTCTCCGGGGCGTGAAGGCCATGGTACCCCGCATCTGCGGGAGCTGAACGGCGTGCAGAAATTCTTTGCCGTCTTATGGCTGGGTCGCGATAGCTTTGTGCGCTTCTCAACCACGGTTTCACTGCGCCGTATGGCGAGTGAACACGGTACCGATAAAATTATCGCTCATAAATTGGCGCGTGTGGCCAGAATGCACTTCTCTCGTCAACGTCTTGCCGCTGTTGGCCCAGGTCTGCCAGCACGTCAGGATCTGTTCAAAAAACTGTTAACCTCCAAGGCGATTGAAAAAGCCGTTGCTGATGAAGCGCGGATCAAGAAAATCTCCCACGAAAAAGCACAGCAAAACGCCATTACCTTGATGGAAGAGATAGCTGCGAATTTTTCCTATGAAGCTGTACGTCTTTCTGACAGGGTATTGAGCTGGACCTGGAACCGTCTGTATCAGGGCATTAATGTCCATAATGCAGAGCGAGTGCGGCAACTGGCACAAGATGGCCACGAGATAGTCTATGTACCTTGCCATCGCAGCCACATGGATTACCTGTTACTCTCCTATGTTCTCTATCATCAGGGGCTGGTACCACCACATATTGCTGCCGGTATTAACCTTAACTTCTGGCCTGCTGGCCCGATTTTTCGCCGTTTAGGTGCATTCTTTATCCGCCGCACCTTTAAGGGCAATAAACTCTACTCAACGGTTTTCCGTGAATATCTGGGTGAACTGTTTACCCGTGGTTATTCGGTTGAATACTTTGTTGAGGGTGGACGTTCCCGTACCGGGCGGCTGTTGGAGCCGAAAACGGGTACGTTATCCATGACTATTCAGGCCATGTTGCGTGGCGGTTCTCGCCCTATCACGTTGGTGCCGATTTACATCGGTTATGAGCATGTAATGGAAGTGGGTACTTACGCTAAAGAGTTGCGCGGTGCGACCAAAGAGAAAGAGAGTCTGTGGCAGATGCTACGTGGTTTGCGCAAGCTGCGTAATCTCGGTCAGGGTTATGTGAATTTTGGCAAACCCATTCCACTGACAGCCTACCTGAATACCAATGTGCCACAATGGCGTGATGCTATCGATCCGATTGAAGCACAGCGCCCAAGTTGGTTGACGCCTGTGGTAAATGATTTGGCCGGTAAGATTATGGTCAGAATCAACAATGCTGCTGCAGCTAATGCCATGAACCTCTGTTCAACGGCATTATTGGCTTCACGTCAACGCTCATTGACTCGCGAACAGTTGCTTGAACAACTCGATTGCTATATGCAACTATTGCGTAACGTGCCTTATGCCCAAGACGTTACCGTGCCGGATAAAACACCAGAAAAGTTACTTAACCACGCTTTGAATATGAACAAGTTTGAGGTAGAAAAGGACAATATTGGTGACATCATCATCCTGCCACGAGAACAAGCCGTGCTGATGACATATTATCGCAATAACATCCAGCATTTGCTGATCTTACCATCGCTGATTGCCAGCATGGTGATGCACCAGCGTCGCATCACCCGTGCTGAGTTGTTGCGTCAAGTCAGCATGATCTATCCGATGTTAAAGGCTGAATTGTTCCTGCATTACAGCAAAGATCAATTACCACAGGCGTTGGATACGCTGATTGATGAACTGGTTCGCCAGCAGTTGATCTGTGATAAAGGGACTGAAGTGGTGCTGAATCCAGGCCGTATTCGCCCACTGCAATTACTGGCAGCCGGTGTGCGGGAAACCCTGCAACGTTACGCGATCACACTGTCGCTACTCAGTGCCAACCCAAGCATCAACCGAGGCGCGCTAGAGAAAGAGAGCCGCATTATGGCTCAACGTTTGTCCGTTTTGCATGGAATTAATGCGCCAGAGTTCTTTGATAAAGCCGTCTTCTCAACATTGGTCGCCACCTTGCGGGAAGAAGGCTATATCAGTGACACTGGTGATGCTGTTCAAGCGCATACGCTGGAAGTTTACAATATGTTGGGTACGTTGATGTCACCAGAAGTAAAGTTGACCATTGAGAGCGTCAGTATGCCAGCCGAAACCAGCAATCTGCTGCCAGTACCCGAGGCAGAGGATAAAGAGGGGAATTAACGCCTCACAGCGATAATGGCCGGACTTAACATCTGGTCATTTTGAAATTTATATCCAATAGATTTCAAAATGCGGTAAGGCGGTAAGGCGGTAAGCGAATAAATCCTGCTGAGCTTACACCGGTAAGTGAATTGAACGCTGCTTGCAGCGGCCTCGCAGGGGTGAGGCTCAGGGAGGAGCCGAGTAATGAATGCCGTTAACGCTGTTGTATTACGAAGGGGAGTAGCTGATAAAAATCCCGAGAAACAGCACCAGCCCCACGTAATTGTTGTTTAAAAATGCACGGAAGCAAGCATCGCGTTCACGTTGAGCAATCATTTTCTGTTGATGGACAAACAAGGCACCGGCCAGCAGGATTGACCAATAAAATGCTACGCCAAGATTCATCAACCAGCCAATAACCCC
The DNA here is from genome assembly GCA_041179305.1 of Pseudomonadota bacterium. Classification (GTDB taxonomy): domain Bacteria; phylum Pseudomonadota; class Gammaproteobacteria; order Enterobacterales; family Enterobacteriaceae; genus Yersinia. Next base: position 33,301 of record JBEGTQ010000035.1, read on the forward strand.
CATCAGAACCAAGGTGGCCAGTTGCAGCAAGCCAATGATCAGTTTGTCGTGTAGCCCAAATAAGATTGCAGTAGATTTGACGCCAATCTTGACGTCATCGTCACGGTCAACCATCGCGTACTGGGTGTCATAAGCCACGGTCCAACAAATATTCGCCAGCAATAGTAGCCAGCAAACCAGTGGCAAATGTTCGCTGACCGCAGCAAAACCCATCGGAATCGACCAGCTAAACGCTATACCTAACACCACTTGCGGCAGATGAGTCACCCGCTTCATAAACGGATAAACCCAGACCAGCGCCAGTGCTGCCAGCGACAGCCCTATGGTCATACTATTGAGAGTTAACACCAGGCTAAACGAGAGTAATACCAATACCACAAACAGAATTTTGCTCTCTTTTTCACTGATAACGCCGCTGGGTAATGGCCGCGATGCCGTGCGTTTCACAAAACCGTCAATGTGCCGATCAGCATAGTCATTAACAACACATCCCGCCGCACGCATGAGAAACACACCCAAGACAAAAACGATCAGTATGCTGGTTTCTGGAACACCTTGTCCGGCTAACCACAATGCCCACAGCGTTGGCCACAACAACAACAATGCGCCAATGGGTTTATCGATACGCATCAAACGGCAATAAATCAACCATTTGGTATGAACAGTACTTCCATTCAATTTATCAGTCTCCAAAATATCACCATTCCTTTAAATGGAGTAAAGTGGCGAGGCGGGTAAAAAAACTTCAGTCAGCAACAGCGGTTTACCTGACAAACGCAGCAATGAGCGACGCGCCCAACATTCATTTTGTCGCCCCACCTGAATATAATCACGGGTTAAATTGCCCCCACCAAATAAATAGCGCCCGAGGGGTAATGTTCCCAGATCCACCAGCGCGCGATCAGGGCCAGACAGTGTTTTTTCGGGGATAACGGTGCGGCCAAGCAGCCACGGTACATTATCACCATACAAGACGATTTCTCGCAGCCAATAGCGCTCACTCACCGGTAAATATTCGGCATCTTCCCCTAATGCATTAGGGGTAATAAAGCATTCTCGCTGTGGCTTGACGTGAACCCGTTGGCAATGCTGTTCAAAACGTCGGGTCATCGAACCTAATTCCATCAGCCAATCAGCGATATTGGCGGGCAGCTCAGGCTGCTCAATAGCACACCATTGGATAGGTTTTATAATTGATGCATCGCCGGTAAACATGGCGCTCGCTCCCTGCCG
>JBEGTQ010000036.1:0-13424 GCA_041179305.1 Pseudomonadota bacterium
CTTTTGGCCCACGGAACCCTTGCCAGAATGCCCAGCTCTGCTCCAACCCCCAACCCGCACCAGCCAGCTTTACTTGTTTAATGCCCTGCCCGTCTATTTTGCGGGCGGCACGTTGAATCGCACCCAATTCACCTTTACCGGTCAGGTGAATTGTCATTCCCCCGGCATCGGTACTCAACAGGGCTTTCTCGCCCCAACGGGCATCGGCCGGACTTTCCAACAAGGATACTGGCATCATGTCTGTTGTCATCAACGACCTCTCAATATTATTTTTTGCTGTTACTGAGAGCTTATACGCAGCCCTATGTTAGCCAAGCCGAATCAAAAATGTCTATCACGCTCTACGCTATAAAATACCGTCTGCGGCTATCTGTACAGTAACAAATGAGAAAAAGAGCCGCTGGTGCGACCCCGTAATTATTCAAACTCATCTAACCAGACCAGCAGGATGGCTTCCAGCACTTTTTCATTCGATCCTTGCGGGGCGTCAGCGAAATTTTCTAAATCGCAAATCCATTGATGCATATCAGTAAAACGCACCGTCTTGGGATCGGTATTCGGGAACTGCTCATAAAGTGCTTCGCCGATCTCACGGGTATCTTGCCACGTTAAGCGCATATCAATGTTCCCTGGCATGATTAATGGTATAGCGCGGTAGCTCGACCACCAGATCTTCATCGGCCGCTCTGGCCTGACAGCTTAGGCGGCTCTCCGGCTCCAGCCCCCAGGCTTTATCCAGCATATCATCTTCCAGCTCACTGCTTTCTGGCAGCGAATCAAACCCTTCACGCACCACACAGTGACAGGTTGTACAAGCGCAGGATTTCTCACAGGCATGCTCAATATCGATACCGTTGCGCAAGGCAACGTCCAGTATAGTCTCACCTTGTATCGCTTCCAGTACTGCACCATCCGGGCAAAGGTCTTTATGGGGCAGAAACACGATTTTGGGCATGATTAAACCTCATCCACTGAATGACCAGCCAAAACACGACGAATAGAGGCATCCATCCGGCGCGCGGCAAAATCTTGCGTTTGTGTATCTAACGCTTTGATCGCAGCTTCAATTGCGTGCGGGTCGTTGCCCTGCATCTGCTGCTGTAATAAGGCCATCGTTTGAGCGATAGCACGACTTTCTTGCTCACTGAGTAACGCTGCGTCTTCGGCCAGTGCGCCTTGCAGGCTTTCCAGCACACGGGATGCCTCGACTTGTTGTTCCGCCAACTTACGCGCATTGACATCATTTTGCGCATTCGCCATCGAATCTTTAATCATATTGGCAATTTCATCATCGGACAGCCCGTAGGACGGCTTAACCTGAACCGATGCTTCAACGCCTGTGGACTTCTCCATCGCCGTTACACTTAATAAACCATCAGCATCTACCTGAAAAGTCACCCGGATATGTGCCCCTCCCGCAGGCAGTGGCGGCAAGCCTCGCAAAGTGAAACGCGCTAATGAACGGCAATCTTGCACCAGTTCGCGTTCACCTTGCAGCACGTGGATCATCATCGCACCTTGACCATCTTTAAAAGTCGTGAACTCCTGCGCACGGGCTACGGGAAGAGTGGTATTGCGCGGGATAACTTTTTCCACCAAGCCCCCCATGGTTTCAAGCCCTAAAGAGAGTGGGATAACATCAAGCAACAGCATATCGCTGTCTGGCTTATTGCCCACCAGAATATCAGCCTGAATAGCAGCACCGATGGCGACGACTTTATCGGGATCAATGGCGGTCAATGGCGTGCGGCCAAAGAATTTCCCCACTTGCTCACGCACCTGCGGGATGCGAGTTGAACCGCCAACCATGACTACCTCTAGCACGTCTTCAGGCGTAACTCCGGCATCTTTCAGCGCGCGGCGACAGGCCATTAATGTCCGTTTGATCAACGATGCAATGAGGGATTCGAACTGCTCACGGGTGATTTCCCCCTGCCAACCAGCAACGGAAACATCGGCAATATCGGCGTCACTGAGCGCAATTTTGGTCGCAATTGCTGCATCAAGTAATTGCCGCTGAACACCATGATCATCACGGGAATCAATACCCGCCTGCTCACGCAGCCAATCGGCCAATAAGTGGTCAAAATCATCGCCACCCAGCGCGGAATCCCCCCCCGTTGCCAGCACTTCAAACACACCACGGCTTAAGCGCAGAATAGAAATATCAAAGGTTCCGCCACCCAGATCATAAACAGCGATCACCCCTTCCTGACCAGAATCCAGACCATAGGCAATCGCAGCCGCAGTTGGCTCATTGAGTAAACGCAGCACATGCAACCCCGCCAGACGTGCAGCATCTTTGGTGCCTTGCCGCTGAGCATCATCAAAATATGCAGGAACGGTAATTACCACGCCATCAAGCTCACCTTTCAGTGACGCCTGCGCCCGTTGCGCCAGTGTTTTGAGAATATCCGCCGACACTTGTATCGGATTCACCAACCCGCTAAGCGTCTGGATCATCAGAAAATCATTTTTATCCGGTTGGAATTGATAAGGCAGGTTGGGATAACGCTGTAAAATATCTGTCAATGAGCGGCCCATCATGCGTTTAACCGAACTGACAGTATTGACGGGGTCCAGTGCCGCTAACGCGCGCGCATTCCAACCGACATCAATGCCATTTTGTTGATAATGAACCACTGATGGCAGAAGATCCCGCTGCTGTTCATCGGCCAACGTTTGCGCTTTACCACCGCGCACTGTAGCGACCAATGAATTGGTGGTACCTAAGTCGATACCTGCGGCCAAACGCCGTTGGTGTGGCGGTGTAGTTAAACCAGGCTCACTAATTTGTAATAAGGCCATGTTGAGCTTCCATCAATCTATAAAACCGTTAAAAATACGGTCTAATAAAAAATAGTTAGGTATTACATTAATCAATAAATCGATTTTTATTTATTTTTATCAATTAGATGTAATATTTTTCACCCTATCAGCTACTCAGGCAAAGTCATCAAACAGCCGCTCTTCCAGTTGTTCAACTTGCTGCTGTAACTTATCCAGAAAACGTAATTTTCGGACGGTTTCTGCCGCCTGCTCCCACTGCCGCTTGCCCAGTTGCTCTACCATTTGTTGGCTGCGCGTGTTGGTCATCAGGGCCAGGCGGCGACTGAATGCAACGAGCAGCATTTCAGCATCCGGCTTGCGTTCGATAGCATCAAGCTCTTCCCGCAGCGCCAATTGTTCCGTCAAAAACCTGTTATCGCGCATAGTGTGCTGTTCATTGCCTAAATCAAAACCCTGCAAAGATAGCATATACTCAGCCCGTTTTAACGGGTGCTTGAGGGTTTGGTAGGCATCATTGATGGTTACTGCCTGCTGCAGCGAGGCAAGACGCTCACGTTCAGGTGCAGTGGCAAAACGGTCAGGGTGGAACTGGCGTTGCAATTCCTGATAGCGAGTAGCAAGTTGGTTGCTATCTATCAGGTAAAGAGCCGGCAGGCCGAACAATGTAAAGTAGTCCATAGCACGCTCTGGAGGTTATCGTGGTGGCTGAACTGACCTCTATTCAACGCGTCGTCAGGAGAGCCGAATAGCGCATCGAACGCCTAAAGCAGGAACAAAAACAGCAGTCAGACATTAAAGCTTTCGCCGCATCCGCACGCATGTGAAACGTTCGGATTGTTAAATGTGAAGCCTTCATTCACCCCTTCTTTGACGAAATCCAGCTCGGTGCCGTCAAGATAGACCATGCTTTTACCGTCGATGATCACTTTCACTCCTTTGTCTTCAAAAACGATGTCATCGTCGTTCATCTCGTCAACAAATTCGAGTACATACGCCATACCGGAGCAGCCTGATGTTTTTACACCCAAACGCAGACCCAAGCCTTTACCACGGTGATTTAAAAAGGTGCTGACCCGTTGTGCAGCACTGTCGCTAATTGATACCGACATACACCTTCCTCAACGTTGATAACTGCTAACAATTAATAACCTATATTTTACAACTAGTTGGCAGTATGTTTGCTTTTATAGTCGGCGATAGCTGCTTTGATGGCATCTTCGGCCAAAATAGAGCAGTGAATTTTGACTGGCGGTAACTCCAGCTCTTCGGCGATTTGGGTATTTTTGATCGCTTCAGCCTGGTTGAGAGACTTGCCTTTCATCCACTCAGTTACTAACGAACTGGAAGCAATGGCGGAACCGCAGCCATAAGTTTTGAAACGGGCATCTTCAATGATGCCGGCTTCGTTCACTTTGATCTGCAATCTCATGACATCGCCACATGCCGGTGCGCCAACCATGCCGCTACCCACAGTAGGATCTTCGTGGTCAAATGACCCGACGTTACGTGGATTTTCGTAGTGATCGATTACTTTTTCGCTATAAGCCATATGATTTCTCCTGATTCTTTAACGTCTGGAATTAATGGTGAGACCATTCAATGCTGCTGATATCCACGCCCTGTTTGAACATATCCCACAACGGAGACAAGTCACGCAGACGACCAATGGATTTACGCACTAGTGCAATGGCATAGTCGACCTCGTCTTCCGTGGTGAAACGCCCCAGAGAGAAACGAATTGAACTGTGAGCCAGCTCGTCGTTCATCCCCAACGCACGCAAAACGTAAGAAGGCTCCAGACTCGCAGAGGTACAGGCTGATCCAGATGAAACAGCCAGATCTTTCAATGCCATGATCAGGGACTCACCTTCAACATAGTTGAAACTGACATTCAGAATGCCAGGTGCACCATGCTTCAAATCGCCGTTCAGGTAAACTTCTTCAATATTTTTGATGCCATTCCACAGACGCAGACGCAGTGAACGCAGGCGTGTAGCTTCGCTTTCCATCTCCTCTTTGGCAATGCGGTAAGCTTCACCCATGCCAACGATTTGGTGTACTGGCAGGGTACCGGAACGCATGCCACGTTCATGACCACCGCCGTGCTGCTGTGCTTCAATACGAATACGTGGCTTACGGCGAACAAACAGTGCGCCAATTCCCATCGGGCCATACACTTTATGGGCAGAGAAGGACATCAAATCGACTTTCAGTTTGCTCAAGTCAACCGGCAACTTACCCACACTTTGCGTCGCATCTACGTGGAAAATAACCCCGCGGCTACGGCACATTTCGCCGATTTCAGCAATATCCTGCACCACACCGATTTCATTATTCACATGCATGATAGAAACAAGAACGGTGTCTTCGCGCATTGCCGCGTCAAGCTGCTTAAGATCGATAATACCGTTAGGCTGCGGCGCCAGATAAGTCACGTCAAAGCCTTCACGCTCCAGTTGGCGACAAGTATCTAATACCGCTTTATGTTCGGTTTTACAGGTGATAACGTGCTTGCCTTTCTTCTGATAGAAATTAGCAGCACCTTTGATGGCCAGATTGTTAGACTCAGTTGCACCGGAGGTAAAAACAATCTCACGAGGGTCAGCACCAACCAATGCTGCAATATCATTACGTGCAATATCAACAGCTTCTTCTGCCTGCCAGCCGAACTTATGAGAACGGGAGGCTGGGTTACCGAAGATACCGTCCAATGTCAGATACTGCATCATTTTTTCAGCGACACGAGGATCTACTGGGGTCGTGGCTGAATAATCCAGATAGATCGGTAACGTCAATTTTGATTCGGTCATTGCTCTTTTGCTCCGTACATCACTTCCAAAACGTAAAATCCCGCAAATTCTGCTTATGCGCGCAGATTGACGTTAATCGTCTCTTGCGGTCGGCCATTGGCCGTACGGCGCGTATCGTTGTTTTGACGATCCGCAACCTCTAAAATATCTTGATTATTAACCAGTTCTGCCAATGTAATATTGTTGAGGAAGCTGCTGATGCGCTCACTCAAGTCACGCCACAAAGTATGTGTCAGGCAACGATCACCGCCCTGGCAACCTTCTTTACCCTGACAACGGGTCGCATCAATAGATTCGTCAACGGCAGTGATAACAGCACCTACCGCGATTGCTGATGTATCTTTACCCAGCAGGTAACCACCGCCTGGACCACGAACGCTAGCGACCAGGCCATTTTTACGTAACCGTGAAAACAACTGTTCCAGATAGGATAACGAGATCCCCTGACGCTCTGAAATATCGGCCAAAGGAACTGGCCCATCTTGGGAATGCAGTGCCACATCAAGCATGGCGGTTACGGCATAACGGCCTTTGGAAGTCAGTCTCATCGCTAAAATTACCTATTGGTGAAAACGAACCAGAATTCTGACATTCCCGAGTATTTTAGTCAACTATTTAACCTAGTAATTTACTCAAGTATTATCAACCTGTTTCATTCTCCATCAGATGGGGCATTTTCAAAATAACAAATTGATATAAGACATTAATTTTTATTTATTTTCGCACTATCACCCGAGCTACACTGTGGGTATTTATCTTGTTTTTCGATGGATGTTAGCATACCACGCAGGATATTCAGCTCCTGAGCCTCGGGCCGCGCGCGGGTAAACAGACGGCGTAATTTGCTCATAATCTGGCCTGGATGCGCCTGCCGAATAAAACCGGTATGGGATAAAACCTGTTCCAAATGCAAATAGAAACGCTCCAGATCACCCACTAATGGGTAAGGGGTTTCCTCTTCTTTTATTACTGGTGTCACTGCTTGCTGGCGATCAAGGAAAGCTACTCGCACTTCATAGGCTAAAATTTGTACCGCCATCGCGAGATTCAGTGAACTGTATTCTGGATTAGCTGGAATAGCGACATGATAATAACACTTTTGCAGTTCATCATTAGTCAGGCCAACCCGCTCACGGCCAAATACCAATGCCACCGGCGCATGCTCTGCTTCGCACACGCTGCGAACGCCACATTCACGCGGTTCCAGCATCGGCCACGGTAAAGTACGGGAGCGGGCGCTGGTACCGACAACCAGACTGCAACCAACCAGTGCTTCATCCAGCGTATCCACGATGGTGGCATTGCCAATAACGTCACTGGCACCCGCTGACAACGCAATCGCCTGCGAATCCGGTTTTACCAGCGGATTAACCAGATATAAATTGGTTAATCCCATTGTTTTCATGGCTCTTGCAGTAGAACCCATATTGCCGGTATGTGACGTCTCAACCAGAACGATACGAATATTGTGTAACATACAAACTCTGAAGCTAACGGGGAATCGCCATAGATTAACACAAACATAGGCATTTATCCGATCCCCTGCTATACTGCGCGCCGTTTATCGTTCTTTAACATCCTGGTGGAAGATACCCATGCATCCAATGCTGACTATCGCCATACGCGCTGCGCGTAAGGCCGGTAACCTGATTGCTAAACATTATGAAACACCAGACTCCGTAGAAGTGAGTCAGAAAGGCAATAACGATTTTGTCACCAACGTTGCTCGCGAATCAGAGCGTCTGATTGTTGAGGTCATCCATAAATCTTACCCAAAACACACCATTATTGGTGAGGAAAGTGGCGAGTTGGCTGGCGAAGACAATGATGTTCAATGGGTTATTGATCCACTGGATGGTACGACCAACTTTATCAATCGTCTTCCTCATTTTGCCATTTCTATCGCTGTACGTATCAAAGGTTGTACCGAAGTTGCCGTAGTTTACGATCCAATGCGCAATGAGCTGTTTACCGCCTCCCGTGGTCAGGGCGCGCAGTTAAACGGTTATCGTCTGCGTGGCACGAATAGCAAAAATTTGCATGGTGTTATTCTGGCTACCGGCTTCCCGTTCAAAGTAAAACAACACGCGCCAGCTTATCTGCGTGTTATCGGTAAACTTTTTGAGCAATGTGCTGACTTCCGCCGCTCTGGCTCTCCGGCACTGGATTTGGCTTATGTCGCTGCAGGTCGTGTCGATGGTTTCTTTGAAATTGGCCTAAAACCATGGGATTTCGCTGGTGGTGAACTGTTAGTTCGTGAGTCTGGTGGCGTCGTATCTGACTTTTCTGGCGGTCATAACCATTTCAGTTCTGGCAATATTGTCGCAGGGAACCCGCATGTTGTGAAGGGTATGCTGGTGGCAATGAGACCTGAAATAAGTGACGCCCTGAAACGTTGATGAGATACGACTAACCGATGCTCATTAAAAAGCCAGTCGGCTAAACCCTGACCGGCTTTTATTGCTAAACTAGCGTCCCAAAAGGCGAATACCCCCCATCACCGCCGGTTGGCTGGACAAATAAAGCAGAACACCGGCAAACAGCAAAATAATGCCGCCGCTTAATGCCAGCGTCGAACAGGCAATAGATCCCCACGCTGCCGGTGCACGGTTTCGGCTCAAATACACAGCCAAACGCCGGGCACAGTGAACCAGCAATGCCAGCAACGAAATGGTCAATGATGTACCAACGGCCATCGTTATCGCTGACAAAATCCCCCACCAATAGACACCGATCACTTTCGCAAACAACAACACCATTATCGCACCAGAACAAGGGCGCATTCCCATGGCCAGCACAATTGCCAAACGGGTGCGCCAATCATTACCTGCCCGTAGCTCTTGTAACGTTGGCAGATGTCGATGTCCACAACCACAGTGGCCACTATGAACATGACTCACCGGTAAAGGTTGTATTCGCTGAAGGGTTATTTTCTGTGGTTTTAATAATCTCACTTGATGACAAAGCTGCTTTATAGCACGATAACACAGCAACAAACCGAAACCGATAACCAACAGGAAGCTGCTTTTTTCCAGCCAGAAGCTGCTTTGGTGTAAATAACGGGAGGAGAGTTGCAACACGCCCAACAACAACGTAACCAGCAGAATAGCGACACCACCCTGCAATATTGAGGCTGCAAAAGTCAGCTTCAAACTGCTTTTCAGTTGCGCCGGATGGGTTGCCAGATACGTCATGATAACCACTTTACCATGACCCGGACCAACAGCATGCAGTACGCCATACATCAGGCTGAACATCGCCAACGCCAGCCCGGTTTGGTGGGGGTTAACGTTAACTTGCTGCAAAAGTTGCGCCATTTGTTGGTGCATACTTTTTTGCCAAACCACCGTTTTAAACAGCAATTCAGGCCAATAAAACCACGCGATCTGTGTTGCTCCCGCCAGCAACAGTAAAAAAAAGAACAACGGCCATAAATTTATCAACCCGTGTCGCCGCCGTATAGCCGTTGAGATCCTTACTGACATTGTACCGTCACTTGCTGAGCAAATTGTTGCCCAAGTTCCAGGTCTTCTCCCGGCGAATCATTTTTATCCAGTGACAATGCATAAGCCTGTAAAGAAGTATTTGGATTAGGCGTGAATAAAGTCATTTTGCAACGTTTCTCCATTTCAGGCGATAACCTTATCGCCTTATTGTCGGTATAGGTCATGTCAACAAAATAGGTAGGATCATAAGTTGAGATTATAAAAGGTTTACCCACCAACGGTTGTGGCTCTGCCAGTGGCAAAAAGAACGCCAGTACTGCCTGATGGCCCTTACGCGACAAGTGATATTCCGTCGGTAAATTTCTATATTTCACTGGCTTACCATCACGATAAATATCGGTGAAATAATGTTGGCCAAGAACATTCGCCATCACTTCGGCTGCCAACTTTTTCCAGATTTCGGCGTCACTTTTAGCATTTTCTGCGTCATACAACAGATCGGCTGATGTTATTTCATCTATCGTCCATACCATTCTCATGCCTGTCAGTGTCTGTTTTTCACTGACGAACGTGGTATCCAGATCAATAAAACTATGAGGATGAGCCAGAGCCAACGGGCTGTAAATAAAAGCACTTCCCGCTAACAACAATATAATCAATCGCTTAATTATGAACGATTTATTATAACATAACATAAATTGCACCCATCAATCTCTGTAAACTCCATGATAACTGCGATGTAAGTTGTAACTCGATGTAAAAGCTATCGACCCTACCCAACTGAATGAATCTCATTTGCTATGCTTAATACTGATAAATAACAATACACTCATCACCGAAGGTTATATGAGTCAAGGCACGTCCTTTGCGACCCTATTATCCGATCAACCACTATCTGGTCAGCAGCGACGCTGTCATATGGTTTTGATGCTTTTTATGCCAGCACAGGTAGTACAACTGGATACTATCAGCCAATTCAACGGTGTCGGTCTAACAACGACACGGCAAGATATAGCCGACGTTGCCAGTGAAATCCAGCGTTGCCACCATTTGCAGCTCAAGGCGAATTCTGCTGATATTTGCCTGATTCACAACAGCAGACTGGATAAAAGGCTGTGTCTAATCCATTGGCTACGACGCGGGCTACGCTATTGTCCCAATTTTATCGAGAACCATTTTGCTCCCTGTTTATATCAGGCGTTATCGTGGGATGAGCACGTGTTATCGGAATATTTGCCACAGATAGTCAGTCAGTGTGAACCCCATTTGAACCGGCTGCTCAATGACAAAGACCGCCAGTTTTTGCAACTCTATTTAACCTATTGTGCCTGGGATAATCAGCAACATCCTCCCCCAGAGCTATCACTGAGACAACAGCAGTGGTTAGGGTGCAAACCTGCGCTGGCGGCGGCGAACAGTTTGTATCATGCGTTTAATCCACTATTAAACCAGACGTTGAATACCGTTGAACGAGATATGCTGGTGCTGATGTTAACCATGATTAAGGCACACCATTATCACAGCTCTCAATCTACGGAAGATCAGCGTTTGGTAACCGCAATTAACCTGTTGATTGAGCGTTTTCAGCAACTATCGGGTATGACATTCAGCACCCATAATGATGTGCTAATCAGCCAATTATTTGCTCATCTTGCCCCTGCTGTTGAGCGCTGTTATTTCAACATTGGTATTGATAATTCATTTCTGGAAGAAGTAAATCGTAAATATCCCCGCTTGCTGCGCACCACAAAGCGGGCACTGTCTGAGTTTGAACAAGAGTATCAGATCCAGTTTTCTGCCGAGGAGGTTGGCTTGATCGCCATTAGTTTCGGCGCCTGGTTGATGCAAGAAAATGCCTTGCACAAAAAACAGATTTTACTGCTGACGCAGAACGATTCAGAATTAGAAACGCAGTTGGAGCAACAAATACGTGAATTGACCCTGCTACCGTTACACGTCAGATATTTGCCCCACCACGTTTTTCTACAATCCGGCGCTCCCGCAGGCACGTCGGTAATCATCAGCCTTTATGCCGTGCGGCAGCCTGAATCACTCCCCCCGCTGATTCAGGTATTTTTACCGCTGGCGCAGCAGCAAATTGAGCAGTTACGCAAAATATTGGAGCTGCCTTAGCCAACCACGTCTTCCGCACGGGGCACTACCCGAGGGCGAATAAACAATGCCGGAATAACAAGTAATGCCATGATATAGAATACACCACCCTGGAAATATTCGAACAAGAAACCCGAAATCACGGTCATTACCGCAATGCCGCCGCCCATCGCCAGCGCAGAATAAACGGATTGTAAGCGAATTACATCGGCCCCGCGCCGTGCCGCGATAAAGCGCATTGCCGCCAGATGGCAGACAGTAAATGTACCGCAGTGAAGAATTTGAATCAGGATCAGCCACGGTAGCTCCGTGGTCGAAGCCATCAGGCTCCAGCGAATTATCCCGCTGACAGCCGAAAGCAGAAGCAGACTACGGGCAGTCCAACGGCGGAACAACACATTACTGAATGCGAAGACCAGAATCTCGGCAACCACACCCAATGACCATAAATAACCAATAGTGGCAGCAGAATAACCAGCCTCTTTCCAGTAGATAGCGCTAAAACTGTAGTAACCGGCATGAGCGCCCTGTAATAACGTTACACAGAGTAAAAATCGCCACACCTGCGGTTCACAGAGCAATATTTTCCAGCCTGTAGCCACCACATTGCGATTTTTAATTTCACCCCGTGGCATCACACTGGGTTTCAGTAATGAGCTAAGCAACATAACTAAAGCCCCCAACACCAGGCTATACAGAATAGCGGGATGACCCCAAACAGAGACCAGCTTACCGGTCAGCGCCGAACCAATAACAAAGGCCAGCGATCCCCATAACCGGACTTTACCGTAATCCATTGATATCTGTTTTTGCCAGGTGGCCGCCAGCGCATCAGTCAATGGCACCAGAGGGCCAAAGAACAAGTTAAAGCCAGCGATAATTACCATTAACCAAGCCCAACCCTGACCAAACCAAAAACCGACAGCAAACACTAATGTCAGCAGCGCTAAAATACGGATTGCGATAACCAGGTGGGATGGATCTTTCACGCTGGGGGCTATGATCAGGCTGCCGAGGAAACGGGAAATTAAGCCTGCGCCCAACAAGATACCGATGGTTTCAGGTGGAATGCCTTCCCCTTGTAACCAGATACCCCAGAAAGGCAGAAAAATGCCATAAGAAAAGAAATAAGTAAAATAGCTGAGCGACAGCCAACTTGTTGATTGCAATACCATGAATCCCTCCGGAGCCAGCCAGACACTATGACAGAGTCCCGTTTAGCGAGCAACCGGGTAATTATTCAAATAGAGAGTTTGCAAGCCATCTCAGACCACCACTTTGCGAATGTATACGGCTGGCGCAGCATTACATAAAAAAACTGAGTTCAGTGATATACCGAACTCAGGCATTGTATGACGTTCACATAGACTGACTGATTTCTTAAAGGCTGTTAATGACACATTGTTTGTTACAGCCCAACACGCTGATTGAAATTATGCGTAAACCGGTAAGTGGGCGCAGATAGCCAATACTTTTTGCTTCACACGTTCAATGATCGCTTCATCGTTGATGTTATCCAACACATCACACATCCAGCCCGCCAGTTCACGGGACTCCGCTTCTTTAAAGCCGCGACGGGTGATAGCCGGGCTACCAATACGCACACCTGAAGTCACAAACGGGCTTCTCGGATCGTTAGGTACGCTATTTTTGTTCACCGTGATATTGGCACGGCCCAAAGCAGCATCCGCATCTTTACCGGTGATGTTTTTATCTACCAAATCCAGCAGCAACAGGTGATTTTCAGTACCACCAGAAACCACTTTATAACCGCGTTCGTGGAACACAGACACCATCGCTTTAGCGTTTTTAACCACTTGTTGTTGGTAAATTTTGAACTCAGGCTCCATCGCTTCTTTCAGTGCAACCGCTTTACCAGCGATAACATGCATCAATGGCCCTCCCTGGTTACCGGGGAAAACAGACGAATTCAGTTTCTTGTACAGATCCTCATCACCGCCTTTCGCCAGAATCAAACCGCCACGTGGGCCAGCCAGAGTCTTGTGCGTGGTAGTAGTAACAACATGCGCATGAGGAACCGGGTTAGGATATACCCCCGCAGCCACCAGACCCGCGACATGAGCCATGTCTACGAACAGCCATGCGTTGATACTATCAGCGATTTCACGCATTTTTGCCCAATCCACAATACCGGAATAGGCAGAGAAGCCCCCGATAATCATTTTTGGTTTGTGTTTTTCAGCCTGAACGGCCAGATCGGCGTAATCGATCTTGCCAGATTCATCGATACCGTAAGGCACGATAT
>JBEGTQ010000037.1:0-4235 GCA_041179305.1 Pseudomonadota bacterium
AGAAACAAGATATGCGTTACGGTGAAAACAGCCACCAGCAAGCCGCCTTCTATATAGAAGAAGATGTTACAGAAGCATCTGTGGCTACCGCACAACAATTGCAAGGCAAAGCGCTCTCCTATAACAACATCGCCGATACCGATGCCGCACTTGAATGCGTGAAAGAGTTTAGCGAACCGGCTTGTGTGATAGTCAAACATGCCAACCCATGTGGTGTGGCAATTGCTGACTCTCTGTTGGCAGCCTATGACAAAGCCTATAAAACGGATCCAACTTCGGCTTTCGGTGGCATTATTGCTTTTAACCGTGAGCTGGATACAGAGACCGCCAGCGCGATTATCAGCCGTCAGTTCGTCGAAGTAATTATTGCTCCAACGGTCAACGCTGGAGCTTTAGCGCTATTAGCTGCCAAACAAAATGTCCGTGTTCTGACTTGCGGACAGTGGCAAGAACGTTCTGCCGGCCTGGATTTCAAACGCATCAATGGTGGCTTGTTGGTGCAAGACCGCGATTTAGGTATGGTGACCGCAGCCGATTTGCGCGTGGTATCCAAGCGCCAACCCACGGAGCAAGAGCTGCGGGATGCGCTTTTCTGCTGGAAGGTCGCCAAGTTCGTCAAATCAAACGCGATTGTCTATGCTCGCGATAATATGACGATCGGCATAGGTGCAGGACAAATGAGCCGTGTCTATTCGGCCAAGATAGCAGGTATCAAAGCGGCTGACGAGGGATTGGAAGTGGCTGGTTCCGCCATGGCCTCTGATGCCTTCTTCCCGTTCCGCGACGGTATTGATGCTGCGGCAGCGGTTGGGATCACTTGTGTTATCCAACCGGGCGGTTCAATCCGTGACGATGAAGTCATTGCTGCGGCTGATGATCATGGTATCGCCATGATCTTTACCGATATGCGCCATTTCCGCCATTAATTACCTCACTTAACGGAGTCATCTGATGAATATTTTGATTATTGGCAATGGTGGGCGTGAACATGCTTTGGGCTGGAAAGCAGCACAGTCGCCTTTAGCGGATAAAATTTATGTCGCACCAGGCAATGCCGGTACCGCGCTAGAGTCTGGTTTAGAAAATGTCGATATCGCAGCAACTGATATTTCAGGTTTGCTGGCCTTTGCTCAAACTCATGATATCGGGCTGACCATTGTTGGTCCGGAAGCACCGTTGGTAATTGGCGTGGTTGATACCTTTCGCACTGCCGGTTTGACTATCTTTGGCCCGACACAAGCTGCCGCGCAGTTAGAGGGTTCTAAAGCTTTCACTAAAGATTTCCTCGCCCGCCACCATATTCCAACGGCGTTTTATCAGAACTTCACTGAGATCGAGCCAGCACTGGCCTATATTCGCAACATCGGTGTGCCGATCGTCATTAAAGCTGATGGGCTGGCCGCCGGTAAAGGCGTGATTGTCGCGATGACGTTGGAAGAAGCTGAAACCAGCGTTCATGACATGCTGGCGGGAAATACGTTTGGTGATGCCGGCCACCGTATTGTGGTTGAAGAGTTCCTCGACGGCGAAGAAGCCAGCTTTATCGTGATGGTTGACGGTGAAAATGTACTGCCGATGGCTACCAGCCAGGACCATAAACGCGTTGGCGATGGTGATACTGGCCCGAATACCGGCGGCATGGGAGCGTATTCTCCAGCACCGGTAGTCACTGATGATGTGCATCAGCGCGTAATGGATCAAATTATCTGGCCAACTGTGCGCGGCATGGCCGCAGAAGGTAACGTATATAACGGTTTCCTTTATGCTGGCCTGATGATTTCAGCCGACGGGCAACCGAAAGTGATTGAATTCAACTGCCGCTTTGGTGACCCCGAAACTCAGCCAATCATGCTGCGCATGCGTTCAGACTTGGTTGAGCTTTGCTTAGCCGGTGCGCAAGGCAAATTGAATGAGAAAACCTCTGACTGGGATGAACGCCCGTCTCTGGGGGTGGTTTTGGCCGCAGGAGGTTACCCAGCGGATTACCGTCAAGGTGATGTTATTCGTGGGCTACCACAGCAAGAAGTGGTTGATGGCAAAGTGTTCTACGCCGGCACCAGGCTGGATAGCAATAATAACGTGGTGACTAGCGGGGGGCGTGTATTGTGTGTAACGGCACTCGGTGCAACCGTTGCCCAAGCGCAGAAAAGTGCATATAGGTTAGCGGAGCACATTCAGTGGGAAGGGGTTTTCTGCCGTAAGGATATTGGTTATCGAGCAATTGCTCGTGGCAAATAAGTTCTCGCTGTAACAAATATCCATGTTTTACCGGGGGTACAGTTCGCTGTACCCCTTTATTTCACAGACTACCTGCCTTGGGTTCCCAACGGCAGAAGTCTTGATTCGCCACCAGCAGCAATTGTTGCCCTTTCGGTGAATCCAGCCACGCCACACCTGGCGGCTGCGCGCTATTTTCACCACGCTTAGTCAACCATGACTGCGCATTATCGTCCAGGCTCAGACGAAGCGTTTTCTTATCGCAAGTGGTGACAACACCATCCTGCCACTGCCCCTGGATTAGTCTGACATTCCCGGCACGTAGCGCACTGCTCAGTTCGAGCATTCGCTTAGCCTCTAGCCGATAAACCGCAATGTCATCTGTTGATAGTTGCTCACGCCGCTCAGCCAATTGGCGTTGCATAAAACTCACCTGACCTTGTTCATCGAAACGTAGCCTTACGCTCTGCGGGTGATGACCCAAATCGTTGCGACGAACTTCCCGCAAAAAACCATTTTGGTATTCGTAGAAGGTAATTTGAGTATTATCCCCCGTATAGGGGCTGTAAACGCTCATCAGCACCATAGGCTGCTGTCGAGCATTATCCTCACGCCACAAGCGAACCACACCGTTATCGGCGATATATCCGCTGGCGCTGAATTGGGGGGAGCCAGATTGACCGCTACAGGCGCTGAGACCGAAGATTAAACTTGGGATGGTCAACACCCGCAGCATAAACAAAAGGGGTTTTACCAACCCCCTGTTTATTATTCTCATCGACACACTATTAAGATTTAACAGCTTCTTTAAGTGCCTTACCAGAAACAAACGCTGGCACATTAGCTGCCGCAATTTTGATTTCTTTACCGGTTTGTGGATTGCGGCCAGTGCGCTCATTACGATGGTTTACTTTGAAGGTACCAAAACCAACCAATTGTACTGCATCACCCTCTTTCAGAGATTCAGTAATTGCACCCAATGTGGATTCCAAAGCAGCTTTAGCTTGTGCTTTAGAAAGATCCGCCTTGTCCGCGATTACGTCAATCAGTTGAGTCTTATTCATAAGTTATCCTTACAGTGTGTTTATCGTTTGCAAAGCATCAAGTGCGACGGATATGCCGATTGACAGCACTCTCCTGCATACACGCACCGATAGCCACTTTTTTTCGCCCCCCAAATGTAGAACAGACAGGGGACTGATGTGAAGCATTAAGACATGACAAATTAGGCGTTAAATCAAGTTTTCTTGCCTTATTGCGTTAAATGTATGCCAATGTTGCTAACTGCCGCTTCCCGTAGGTCAGATCGTAACCCTTTGATCAGATCCAGATCGCGTTCTTCGTTATCCGCTAACAGGCGAAAAATCTCCCATTGGATATCCCATTCTTCTTCAATCGCGGGTAAAATTTTCAGTTCTTCGTCGGTCATCTCTTTACCAACCAGCGTCATCTCCAACATTGCAACGGTGCGGATTGACGTTTCACTGATCGCGATAGAATGTTCCAGTGTTTCTCCACTCAAACGCGAATGAATAACCTCGCCCAATGCAATACAAGCATCAATAGCAGGATAAACACCATATATAGCATAGTCATCAGATGAAGGAATTGCCTCTTCCAATTTCTCCAATTGATTATCAAAGTTCACTTTTGCATCTTTTACGAGCAAAGTTTCCCAGATCAGATCCAGAATACGCCGGTAAACAGCCGGATCGCCAAATTCAGTTTCCAGGCAAAATTGCTGATAGTTAGGATACATCCGCTCGCACAAGCACGCCATAAAAGTCAAGTGTTGCCAACTTTCCAGCTTTTCGAGACGTAGATGAATCGGGTTACGTATCATTATAAATTCTCATTATTCATTATCTGCACGGCAGTGTACCCGATATTAAATCACATCCCTATGGTTGCCAGGAAAATCAGGATTTTTCCGCATCCAACGCTGAAGATAACCACACCAGCAGCTTTTAGCGACACTAATAACCGACAACACCCTGTCAGCGGGGGATACACATTTG
>JBEGTQ010000038.1:0-5037 GCA_041179305.1 Pseudomonadota bacterium
CTTGAATTATGTTTTATTTATAATGTTTTTAAGTATTTTTATTGAAATCAATATTTCCGTATTGAATCAAAAAAAGTCAAGTAGGCGGTTACCCACATTATTAGCAAGAATTTAATGTGTTGGATCTGCGATCGAATTAACATAATACATATAGATAATAAATAAGTTTATTATCTAATTAAAGAATCAGATTGTGATTTCATTTCCCACGAATTTTTTCCATTAACGTTAATAAGCTAGTTTTTACTCAGGCAGTAAACATGTTAAATAAGTTGTTTTCGATGATTATTGGTAATGTGCGTGAGCATCTGGTGTTTTATATCTGTTTATTGCTTATTTTACTGGCATTGGATGTTTATTTTTTGTATCAAGCGTTTTCTTAAAACCCACATCTTGACTACATCAAGATGCAGCCAGGCGGCAACTGAGCAAAGCCCCAAAGGCTTGCTCAAGTAACTGAAATTGAGCCCCACAACGACGAAACAAAGATATGCAGTATCAGTCTGGCTTTATTTCTTCACTCTTTATTGGTTTACCATCACCCAACAAAACTGCGAATTTATAGCCGGCAGGCGTTAGCTCAAGGGCTATTTTGGCGATGATAGTTAAAGGCACTGAAAGTAGCATCCCGATTGGCCCCAGTAACCAGCCCCAGAAGATCAATGACAAAAACACGACTAACGTCGATAGTCCCAGCCCACGCCCCATCATCCGGGGATCAATAATATTGCCACCAATCAGATTAATCAGAACATAACCACCAGTTACAGCAAAAGCATCGGCAAAACCATTAAACAGCAGTGCTTGAACAATCGGCGGGATGGCTGCCAACACGGAGCCAATATTGGGTATATAATTCAGGACGAAGGCCAATAACCCCCACAAAAAAGCAAACCTGATGCCCATTGCCGCCAAAAATAGCCAGATAATAATCCCAGTCGCAATGCTAATGACAGTTTTGATTACCAGATAATGAGTCACACCATTCAATGCACGCTTGAGGATAGCATTCCCTCTTTCCGGATTATCAAACATCAGTTGTACTTTATACGGCAATCGTTCCACTTCAAATAACATAAAAACCACTGTCATTAATAGCAAAAACGTATTGCTCATAGCGCCAGAGAGGTGGCTTAACAGGCGGGTAACAAAGTTCATGGCCATGCTAGGATCGACATGTTTCATGATATCATCCACCGAAAACTCGATATTAAATAGCATGGCGAATTCTTGCAGATCGCGCATTTTTTCCAGCATCATGCCACGATATTGCGGTACTGAACGGGCAAGTTCATTAAGGGACAAACCTAAACGGCTAAATAATAATGCCATCAATAAAATAATGATGGTCACCAGCAACACGATGGCCAACATGCGGGGGACTTTCATTCCCCCAAGAAATTTTACCAATGGATTTAATATGATAGAAATAAATATAGCCAGCAGGAACGGAACCACGATCGGCGATGCTGCTTTTATCCCCGCCATAATGACCACCAGCATTGCCAGCATTGTGACTAACCGTAGCCCTTGGCTATTCACCCCAGGTATTGTCATTCTCAATCCTTATATCGGAATCGCCACCGCGCAGCACGGTAAAAAAAAGACGCTATCGAGTAAAGTAACCGACAACGTCTTCTAAAGCATAATTAAAATAGCAAGATACCCGTCACCCTTCAAGATTTAGGGGCTGTTGGCTGTGCTCGCTACTCAACCTATCCCTGAGCCTGGCCTCTGTGAGGCCGCTGCAAGTAGCGCTCAAATCTATTGGATAGGTACCGTTATTACTTAGATACAATTACTTCTTTTCTGGCGTTGGAATGCGCATGGTAGTTTGCAGTAATCCTTTAGACTTATTAAAAATCTTAACTCCATTCTCACGCCCTGCCCGACGTGAACGCTGCTCTTCCTGCGGCAATTTCAACTCCTCCTGACAAATTTTGCTGCAACACCCTTCGAACTTCAGCGCACAATCCGGACACTGGATAAACAGTAAATGGCATCCATCATTTTTACAGTTAGTATGCGTATCAGATGATATGCCGCACTGATGGCAATGAGCTATCACATCATCAGAGATGCGTTCGCCCATCCGCTCATCAAAGACGAAGTTTTTACCGATAAACTTTAGAGGTAAATCCTGTTCTTTGGCTTTGCGAGCGTACTCAATAATGCCGCCCTCAACGTGATAAACATTTTTAAAGCCGTTATGCAGCATATACGCGCTGGCTTTCTCACAGCGAATACCACCGGTGCAATACATGACAATGTTCTTTTCTTTGTCATGTTGTAGCATATGAACCGCCATCGGTAGTTGCTCGCGGAAGGTATCAGAGGGGACTTCAATTGCGTTTTCAAAATGACCTACTTCATATTCATAGTGGTTGCGCATATCAACGAATAAAGTATTTGGATCGTCGATCATCTGATTGACCTGGTTCGCCTTCAGATAATGCCCTACATTCGAGGGATCAAAACTGTCATCATCAATACCGTCTGCCACAATACGCTCACGGACTTTCATGCGCAGTACCCAAAATGACTTGCCGTCATCTTCATGAGCCACATTCAGGCGTATCTGATCCAGCGCGGGGTGCGCGGCAAACAGCACGATTTTGAATTCATCATAACGGCTGACAGGCACGCTGATTTGCGCGTTAATGCCCTCTTTTGCAACATAGACTCGACCAAATACGCCAAGCTTAACGAATTGGCTATAGAGGCTATCACGGAAAATTTTGACATCTTTCAGGGGGAAGTATTTATAAAAAGAAACTGTGATGCGCGGTTCGGTTTCAGCCAACATGCGCGCTTTAAGTTCCTCGTTAGAAATTCGGTTATGTAACACTGGCATGGTGTACTTTCCTGTCTTTCGAAGAAGTTACTCATTAAATTTTTCAGTACCCGTAACTCTGGGCGGCGCATATGATACCTGAAACAGCCCCGTAGTATATCTTTAGCCGCGATCAATAATGATTACGTCTGCCAATAACGCCATAATTGTCACAAAAAATTCACAATAAAACGTAACAAAGAGCGCAAAAGGGTACTGTTGCAAATATCATGATGAGACAGCCTTCAGTGTCGTGGGAAGGATTTAAATTTCAAAAACTCTGCTCACAGGCACATCACCTCAATGCCATGTATCGTGGCGTAAGCTGTATTCATCGATTTGAACCCCAGCGTCGTGGCACTGATTATCAGTTTAAGCTTTCCGTGATCGCATTCAATCACATTATTTCGGTATTTAATCTGTCAATGCTCTATATCTGGCGGGTATTTGCCACGGCATCACGTCGTTTAAAATCTTGCCGAGAAACCTGTAGGCAGCTTTGCTGTTACATCGTTGAGAGAGATAAAAATCGACGATACGGCCTCTGTTGTCAACGGCGTGATACAGATAAGCCTACCGACCGTTAACCTTTACATACGTTTCGTCAATATGCCACGGGCAGAGATCCGAGGGGTTTCGCCAGTACCAACGTACCGCACACAGGATGATGTCACGGCTAAAATATCGACCTTTGAATACGTTCATGATAAGCGCTATGATCTTTACAACAGTGCCAAATTTACTGCCACAAGAGCACGTTAATGAAAATGGTTACAAATTATTCCCAGTCTGTATTCCCAGAGTGCCGCGTTTATATACTTCTGCTGATGTTGTGGCAGAGATTAGGCCGCTTATTTCCGATGAAGTATATTGAATATTATCTTAATGTGAGAGTTATATGATTACAATTGAAAAAAGCATCCTTAGAAAAGGCCACATAGGTTATAAAGTGGCTCCGTACCAACGCCTTGATCACCTACGTGTTTTGCACTTATCATTTAACACAGAAGATCACTGGGCCGGGATTTATGTTGCTAAAACAATAAATGTGGCGAGTGGATATCGTTGTGATTATAAACATCCGTATGGACATACAGTTGACCTATTGCATAATATGAAAGTTCTTATATGTGAAGGTCATGAGTTGAGAAATGGAAGTATTTCAGGCGCTGATAAAGCAAAAATGATAATAGATGCCCTACCATTGGACATTAAGACATACATCCAGAGTCAAAACAGAACATTAATCCCTTCGTTGGGGGCGTTGGGATTTTGTTATCAAGGACCTCACGATAACGAGGGAGGGATAGAAATCATAATCCCAAACAGACTGGTTTCGTTTGTATCAATGCATGAGCAAGTTGATTTTGGAATTAACAAATACTTTACTTGACGTATTTCAGAGAGCGTTCAGAATTGCGTGTCACGTTAAATAATCGCTACAACGTAATCACTTTATCGAGGCGGCCTTCAAAATAAGTCGCCAACTGGGACAATGTCAAACTCCAGCTCTGGATCGGCATTGTCCATTTTGCTTGCGCGTTCATTAACCCCAGATAAAGTAACTTCAACAGACTGTTTTCATTAGGGAATGCGCCTTTGGCTTTCGTCAGTTTTCTGAACTGTCTGTGCACCGATTCAATGGCATTCGTCGTGTAAATGACTTTACGGATCGTCGCCGGATACCGAAAGTAATGCGACAGATTATCTCATTTCCTTCACCACGACTGGAGCACCACTGGGTACTGCTGACCCCCTTTATCCTCCAGCTCATCCAGTAAAACACTGCGTGGTGGCAACATTCCGGTTGGCGGCGCTGATTAACATGCTAAGCTAAATAATGCTTTAAAAATAATATTGGTATATTTAATATTCAAAACGGTGACTAATCTATCTGAATTATCAACAAAAAATATTAAACATGATCTTTTTGGTGCCATCAGTTTCCCGTAACCCTTTAAAAATGCGACAATAACTCACTTTAAAATAACAGATGTATCGGCTAAAACCGGTTTGATGGCTACACAACTTGATGATTCACTGGTGCGCCACAGACTTGCCGTCCATAAACCAGTCATCTATAAAACAAGTCATAGTTAACTGTCCTAATGAATTACCATGACCCTGAGAACAGACAATGCAAGTTCCTTCTTTTGATCGCTCACTACTGCACCCACGTTATTGGCTGACCTGGTTAGGCCTCG
>JBEGTQ010000039.1:0-3415 GCA_041179305.1 Pseudomonadota bacterium
AAGCCATCTACTACCGCTTCATATGATTTGAGTATTTCATGGTCCGTCTGACTGAACCGGCGTTCACCCAGCAAATCCAGCTCACTGGTTTCGCTGCTGAGAAGCGAATTAGACATCGAAAACACCATCCTCTATAAAGCCTGTCTCAATTACATAAAGCCTGTCTCAATATCGTTGGCAGACTCGTAACTCAATATCTTAGATTTTAAGTCTAGCAAATATGCCGATATAAAATCCTTGCTTTTACGTGTGTTATTGACGTTAAGCCCACAAGCTATAAACCGTCAAGTTATCAACAAACAGAAGTGCAAATTGAAAGGCATGTCGCAAAAAAAACCGCCACGACAATTATCGTAGCGGTTATCTGGGCAAAACGTTTAACGAAGCTAAATTACTTCTTAGCTTTTGTATCCGCAGCGGCAGCAGGCTGTTCTGCTGGAGCATCGCCCTTAGGCGCGGCTTTAACATCCAACAGTTCTACATCGAATACCAGAGTGGAGTTAACAGGGATGCCCGGAACGCCCGTTTCGCCGTAAGCCAGTTCTGGTGGGATAACCAGGGTAATTTTTCCGCCTTTCTTGATTTGCTTCAGGCCTTCAGTCCAGCCCGCAATTACACCATCAAGACGGAACGACAGTGGTTCACCGCGTTTGTAAGAATTATCAAACTCAGTACCATCCGTCAGCGTCCCTTTGTAGTTAACTATAACGGTGTCGCTATCTTTTGGTGCATCGCCTGTACCTGCTTTCTCTACTTTGTACAGCAGGCCAGATGCCGTTTTCTTCACATCTTTTTGTTTGGCAAAATCTTCGCGGTATTTAGCGCCTTTATCGGCATTTTCTTTGGCATCCTGCTCCATTTTGGCCTTAGCCGATACTTTTACGCGAGCTTCAAAACCTTGCAAGGTTTTTTCAATTTCTTCGTCAGTCAATTTACTTTTGCTGGCAAAAGCATCCTGAACACCGGCAATCACTTGGTTTTTGTCCAGTTTAATACCCAGCTTTTGTTGCTCTTTCAGTGAGTTATCCATATAACGACCCAAAGAGGCACCCAATGCATAAGCTGACTGCTGATCAGCATTCTTAAACTCGCTATTGATCGTTGCTGGCGCAACTGCTGTTTTTGCTGCTTCAGCAGCGGAAGCGACAGAGGTATTTAGGGTTAACGCCATAGTGGTAGCCATTAGCGTTACTTTAAACAGTGATTTCATCCAGTTCTCCATTGGCTTAAAGAGTCATATCCCAAGCAACGATTATAAGAGTAGCACGTACTATAACTGTCTGTGTGAACATAAAACAATCCCAATACTTATGCTATTGAGCGGTATTAGAACTTTTTTACTAAAAGAAGTTTCGTTTTCATAGATATATTAACCGGTAAAGGGTAATTAAGGTGTTTTGCGGGTAGAATCAAGCCTGCCCAGCATCTAACTATAGACCTAATAGATTTCAACGTGCAGGAAGACGGCAAACGAGAACATCCGATGAGCTTATATCGGTAAGTGATACGGCTGACAAATCTGCATCTTGAAAAACGACAGGTTTGCGGCTTGCAGTTACACCGCTTGCAGCCGCATCCTGTGCAACCATGAGAGGAGATATAATGGAACAGTCCCTGTTTGAACAACGCCTCGACATGCTGGAAAGCCGTTTGGCATTTCAGGAAGTGACGATTGAAGAACTTAATGTGATCGTGACCGAGCATCAGATGGAAATGACCAGGCTGCGGGAACATCTGCGTTTACTGACCGATAAACTGCGGGCATCTCAGCCATCAATGATAGTCTCAGAAACAGAAGAAACACCCCCGCCACATTATTAACTTAACGCGAATAACGTTGACAGATTATCCCCGCTGGCAAGCCAATAATCGGCGCGATACGCTGACCGGCTTGCGTCTGTTCAGCTCAACCAGCTTGGGTTTTATTCACTTGGGAACAAAAATGGATTAATGCTGCTGCGAACAAACCCTTCACCTTCCATCTTCGCATCAAGAATAAGCGAGGCCAGATCATCGGCTACCGCTTCCACCAGAGGATCTTTTTCCTGGTACAAAATTTTTAGGTAAGTACCGCAATCACCACAACTTTCCGCTTTTACTGCCGCCAATTCGCTGCCCAGCGACCAGTAGTTCAAATCACGGGTCTGCTCGCAATTGCTGCATTTAATGCGCGCTACATGCCATTCGCTTTCACACAAATTACAGTGCAGATAACGCAAACCGTTTTGGGTGCCGATATGCGCCACGCTGGAGACCGGAATACTGCCACACACCGGGCAGAACTGCCGATGCTCACCGTCTTCAACTCGCGCTTTGCCAGGGATTTGGCTAGCCATCTGCGCCCAATACAACGACAGTGCAGCCCAGATGAATGGCGCTTTATCGCTACTAACTTGCCCGAGTTCGCGGTTTAACAGTGCATCTGCGTACAGCTCCAACTCATGCACAGAAGCTTTATTCAGATTATCCAGCACCGCCAGAATAGGATCTGGCGCATCTGGGCGCAGCTCGGCAATCAGCGCTGACAGCAACTTGCGCCAATGTTCGGTACGCGGAAATACACTTAAATCCAGCGGTGCTTTGCCGCTGACAGCGGATTGCTCCAGTTCAGCCTGTATATCCAATACCAGCGGATAGTCATGCAGTGCCTTTTGCTGCGCTTGCGTAATTTCAGCCGCAAAATTCAGATAATCCGCCAACGGATTATCCTGTGCTAACTGCTGTAAACGTTCAGTGCGCCGGGTATACAAGTTTTTCAAATTCGCGAAAAGTAACGGAGGGATATTACTCACCATTGTGCCTTTTTTGCTTTGTTTTCCTAATTGATCTTTAGGGACAATACGAATACTCATCAGGGTTTCTCTTCCTGTTTTTTCTGAAACTGCCGTTTGGCGTTAACCCCAGGGTACCAGCGCAGAGGGTACTTTTTAGCCCTGCATGGATCTCTGCTTTATCTCACGAGTATCACAACGTTTAAGTTCACACTTTTCAGTGCGGGATGCATTTATGTAATAATGGAATATAGTCATAACATTTATAATGTGAATGTTACTACATTGTGATTATGGGTTATAACGTTCAGGATCGCATATAGTGAGCCTGAAAAACTTTCGCAATTAACACGTTCTACCGAAATCTACAGTGCTAAGCAACTTAACGTGCTACAACGGTATTTCCCATGTGGTCATGATGGCTCCCCCAAAATATCTGGCGGCTTTCGCGCGGGGTTTTTCCGATGTCAAAAGGCATTAATACCGTACTGCAAGAAATTTACCTCATTGATATCACCACCGGTTGCCAGCGATGAAATGCTGCAAAAAATCGCCGTGTGTGTGGCGCAGAAATTTTATTTGCTTTTTCCACTGCAACAACCTTAGCGGTTGAAGTCACCGAACGCTGTAATTTGACGCTGATC
>JBEGTQ010000040.1:0-11332 GCA_041179305.1 Pseudomonadota bacterium
CTGATCTCGGTAATATGGTCTGTGCCATGCCGCTCCCCTATACTAAACTTTATGAAGGCCTCGCCAGTGGCCTGAGAGAACAATTCACCTTACTCCCCCTCTATTTCGCTCATATGCGTGGTGCTAAGGTGCGTATCGAATGTCTGATAGACGGCATTTATGATATGGCGGTAGTGTCACATCTGGCAGCCAAAAGCTATATTGACGAAGGGAAAGTTGCACTGGCACTCAACCTGGGTAATGCCTCTTACGTCGATGCTCACCAATTGATTTGTCGCCCTGGTGAGCAACAACATATCCGTCTGGTAGGTTTCGATCCCCGCTCACCGGATCAATGCCTGTTGACGGCAATTAGATTCGCTGGGCAACCTATTGAATTGGTAGAGATACCGTACAGCGACTGTATTGCACATATTAGCCGTGGTAGTATTGATGCTGCCATCTGGAACCTGACAGAAAATGTTTTCCATGAACATTTACAGGCAACAAAGTTGCAGGGTGATGAGCGTTATATTCAAGCTTCTCAGGCAGTGATCATCATCCGGCCAGATAACCATCTGATCAAATTGCTATTGGAGAAAGGAATCAATGAAACATTGTTGCTTGACCACCAGCGAGCAGTACAAAATGGTCAAATAGAACCTCGTTATTAATCGTCAGATAATGCTATATCCCAAATAATTCGAGTCGCAGATAGGCGAGTCAACGTACCCGCAACCTGGAGTATGACAGATGTACATGCTGTTTTCAGAGGAGTAACTCTTTGGAACTCTGTATCAATTCACGTCTGAATATTTTGTGTCAGTCTGGGGTTATCGATCTCGACATCTGTCAGGGTTTGGATCAGGTTATCAATCGGTTAGATAACTTTTGGCAGTTGCCTGTTCATCAAGAACAGGGTGTAATAGCCATCACTCATATGGCAAATGCGTTAATGCGGACTCGCCGTGGTGAGGAAATACAAGGGCTGGACTCGACAATCTTGGCGGAAATCTATCAAAGCGAAAAAATCGACTATCTCATAGAAATTAATCAAGATTTATTGGCTTATTTTTCGCTAAAACCGGCAGAAAATGAAATCGGATACTTACTCGCAAATCTTTACGGTTTATACCTTGCCAGTGATATGCCTACCTCAGATTAAAATGTAAACAAAGGCTTTTGAACACTCTATTTCTCTTATATTTTCTTAAATATTCAAAAAAAAGATAATTTAACGCCATCATAACTTAATAAAAAACCACCTCAGACTATTAGGACATCGAATGTTTTTAAAGATCCTATTAAAACAGAATTCCAGATTAGTTGATGCTGCTCTCTCTTTCTGGCATCAGGGGTTTATTTCCCCAGACAGCTATGTTATTGATGTTGAACAAACAGAAGCCAATGCCCGCCAATTGCTAAAAACCGCCAGCCATTACAATATAAAACTCTATTTGATGAGCAAACAGTTTGGACACAATCCTGAATTGTGTCGCCGCTTACTGGCGTGCCGTTGTGAAGGCGTAAATAATAAAATAGTAGGTTACCAAGGTATGGTCGCGGTGGATTTTAAAGAAGCGCGGCAATTACGGCGGCACGCTATCCCCATTGCACATATAGGCCATCTGGTGCAACCACCCTCAGCAATGGTCGACGATATTGTCAGTTGGCAACCTGAAGTCATTACGATTTTCTCACTGGAAAAAGCATTAGAGATCTCACAGGCAGCCTGTCGCCAGCAAGTTACCCAATCACTGATGCTGAAAGTTTGTCAGTCAGGCGATTTACTGTATGCCGGGCAAGAAGCCGGTTTCGAGTTGAATCAATTGCCAACAGTCATTGCCGCCATCCGCGAAATGCCTGCAGTAAGGTTAATTGGCATCACCCACTTTCCCTGCATGTTGTTTGATAACAAATCGCAGCAAACCTTGCCAACGGCCAATATGTATACTTTGCTGGCTGCAAGGGATATTCTTACTGCGCAAGGGGTTAGCGTCGAACAGATCAATGCTCCCTCCGCCACCAGTTGCACAACTCTGCCGCAGCTTGCGCAATTAGGAGTGACCCACAGTGAACCCGGCCATGCCCATACCGGCACAATTCCGGCCAATCAGTTTGGCAACCAGCCAGAACAGATTTCGATGCTTTATCTTTCTGAGATTTCACATCATTTTTGCTATAACAGCTATTTTTTTGGCGGAGGCTATTACCACCGTGGCCATTTGCAAAATGCTTTGATATGGCATGATAATCATTTTAGCCAGAGTACGGTGTTGCCGGTAGATGATAACAGCATTGATTACTGCCTATGTCTGGCAGGAAAGTTCCCCATCGGCAGCCCGGTAATAATGAGTTTTCGTACTCAAATATTTGTCACCCGCAGCGATGTGGTACTCATTGATGGTATTCAAAGCGGAAATCCCCGGTTACTTGGCCGCTATGATAATCAAGGCAATATGCTGAGTTAATCGCTGCATCTTCCGCTAAGAAGGGTATAGTCATTGCAAGCATCATCAATAATGCTAATGAATTACCACTCCAAAGATCAATAACGCGCTATCGCTGGGTGATATCCTACAAACACTCTCTGGCTCCTTCGGAATCTACTCGATGCTTAATCCTAATGGCTATACCTACGCTCACGAACATCTTCACATTGATTTATCCGGCTTTAAAAATAATTTAGATTGCCGGTTGGATCAATATCAACCCATTTGTGACGAAATGCGCGAATTAGTAGGCAAAGGGGTAGCAAATATCGTTGAAGTCACCAATCGATACATGGGGCGTAACCCACAGTTTTTATTGAATCTAATGCGTGATAGTGGCATAAATGTTATTGCTTCAACCGGTTACTATACTGACAGTTTCTACCCGCCAGTGGTGCGTGAAAGTACCGCACAGCAATTGGCGCAAACCATGATTGATGAAATTGAAATTGGCATTGATGGCACCGAACTCAGAGCCGGCGTCATTGCCGAAATTGGTACCAGTGAAAATGTTATCACTGCCGACGAAGCAAAAGTCTTCCATGCTGCAGCGTTGGCGCACCACGCCACAGGGTTGGCTATTTCCACGCATACCAGTTTCAGTACGATGGGGTTAGAACAAATCGCTTTGCTCAAACAACATGGTGTGCCTCTGGGGAGGGTAGTTATCGGTCATTGTGATCTCAAAGAACAACCAGATCTTATTTTGCAAATGATCGATAAAGGCGTTTATGTTCAATTCGATACTATCGGTAAAAACAGCTATTTCCCGGATGAACGGCGGGTCGCTATGTTAGTGATGTTGGCTGAACGCGGGTTGCTGGACAAGGTTATGCTTTCTATGGATATTACTCGTCGCTCACATTTAAAAACCAATGGTGGCAGCGGCTTTAGTTATTTAATTGACACCTTTATTCCCATGTTATTGGCCGCCGGACTTTCCCGGAATCACCTGGAAATGATGTTGCGCCACAATCCTAACAAATTTTTTTCAACGCAAGGAACGTGATTATTATGAAGAAGATTGGCATTGCAGGGCTACAACGAGAGTTAATACGCGAAATGATTGAGCAGACAGCACCAAATACCTTTGAGACGTTTATTCTTTCTGATATGGATGCGGCAATAAAAGTGAAAGAGGGTGAGCTGGATTACTATATTGGTGCCTGTAATACCGGTGCCGGAGCCGCATTGTCGATGGCTATCGCAATTATTGGCTATAACAAAAGCGCCACCATCGCCAAGCCGGGCATCAAAGCCAAACCTGAACAGATAAAAAAACTCGTTTCTGATGGCACATTGGCGTTCGGTTTATCCGTTGAACATATTGAACATGCTATCCCATTGTTAATGGCACAGTTACGCTGAGGAAACCACCGTGGATTATATTCATATTATTGTGGTTGCTCTGCTGACAGGGATGACCGCATTGCTTTCTCACCGTTCTGTGGCAGTATTTCATGACGGTATTCGTCCCATTTTGCCACAGTTGGTTGAAGGAAACATGAGCCGCCGCGAGGCCGGAAGTATTGCTTTTGGCTTGAGTGTCGGTTTTATTGCCTCGGTTGGGATCTCATTTACCCTCTCGACCGGCTTACTTAACTCCTGGCTGCTGTTTTTACCGACTGACATCATCGGCGTGCTGGCAATCAATAGTTATCTGGCCTTCGCGCTGGGTGCAGCTTGGGGTATTTTGGCTCTGACCAGCCTGCCTGCCGTCAACACCGCACTGACCTCTTTACCGGTTAACTTTATCGGTTCACTGGGAGAACTGAGCAGTCCGGTTATCTCAGCCTTTGCCTTGTTTCCACTGGTCGCTATTTTCTATCAGTTCGGTTGGAAAACAGCCGTATTCTCTGCCTTTATCGTGCTACTGACCCGCTTACTCATTACCCGTTTTACCGGGCTTTTCCCTGAATCCATTGAAATTTTTGTCGGTATGATATTGCTTATTGGCATCGCTATCAGGAAGGATTTGCGTGCAAAAACCCACCTGGGAGGTGGTGGTGGGCACTCTGTTTTCGAGGAAAGAACCCAGCGAATTATTAAAAATCTGCCAATGCTGGCAATTGTCGGTGGCTTAATTTCGGCCGTCGCCAGTATGAAGATCTTCGGCGGCAGTGAAGTATCGATTTACACGTTGGCAAAAGCCTATGCACCGGGCATCACGCCGGAAGAATCATTGGCATTAATCCACCAGGCATCGTTGGCAGAGTTTATGCGCGGTCTCGGCTTTGTGCCGTTGATTGCCACCACGGCTCTTGCAACCGGTGTTTATGCGGTAGCCGGTTTCACTTTCGTGTTTGTTGTGGGGTATTTGATCCCTAACCCATTGTTGGCAGGGATAGTCGGTGCGATAGTGATATCACTAGAAGTTCTGATGCTGCGTTCTATCGGTAAATGGTTAGGCCGTTTCCCATCAGTACGTAATGCTTCTGACAATATCCGTAACGCGATGAATTTGCTGATGGAATATGCGCTGTTAATCGGCGCTATTTTTGCCTCGATCAAGATGGCCGGTTACACCGGTTTCACTATCACTACAGCCTTATATTTCCTGAATGAAGCCATTGGGCGGCCGGTAATGAAAATTGCCGCACCGGTGGTAGCAGTGATCATTGCCGGTATCGTGCTGAATCTGTTCTATTGGCTGGGATTGTTTGCCCCCGCATAAACTCTTCAGATTTGAAGATGCAAGGTTGTTAGCTACGTTCGTTACTCGTGTCTCGCCTCTGCGAGGCTGTTACAAGCGGCTTACCTGCAACTGCATTTACTTTAGATTTAGGCATAACAAAGAAAATCCGTTCACCTGAACGGATTTTCTTTTTGTGTGGGATGCCGGCATTAAATCGCTGCTTCGTCCTCCTCACCAGTGCGAATACGCACAACGCGGGAGACATCAAAAACAAAGATTTTACCGTCACCAATTTTACCAGTCTGAGCAGTTTGCATGATGGCTTCTACACAGGTATCAACGATATCGTCTGCAACAACAATTTCTATCTTTACTTTTGGCAGAAAATCCACCATATATTCCGCGCCACGGTACAATTCGGTATGCCCTTTCTGGCGGCCAAAACCTTTTACTTCTGTTACCGTCATGCCGGTAATACCGACTTCAGCCAGCGCCTCACGGACATCATCCAGTTTGAACGGCTTAATAATCGCATCAATTTTTTTCATGGTTAATCCCTGTGTTACCAATTCTTGCGGCCAAAGCCTGATGTAATGGGATAGCGTCTATCTTTACCAAAATTGCGGGCAGTGATACGTGGCCCGATAGCTGACTGACGCCGTTTGTATTCGTTGATATCGACCAGGCGGATGACCTTACGCACGATAGTTTCATCAAAGCCGTCAGCGACCAAATCGGCTACTGACTTATCTTGTTCAACATATCCTTCAAGAATAGCGTCCAAAATATCATAAGGTGGCAAGCTATCCTCATCTTTCTGATCAGGAGCCAATTCAGCAGACGGTGGGCGGCTAATAACCCGCTGCGGAATGACATAAGAAACGGTATTACGGTATTCCGATAGTTTAAACACCCACGTCTTCGGCACATCTTTCAGCACATCGAAGCCGCCCGCCATATCGCCGTATAAAGTGGCATAACCCACGGCCATTTCACTTTTGTTACCTGTGGTTAGTACGATACTGCCGCGTTTGTTGGACAACGCCATCAGCACCACACCACGGCAACGTGCCTGAAGGTTTTCTTCGGTGGTATCGCGCTCAGTACCGGCAAACATCGGAGCCAACTGGCCCATAAAAGCATCAAACATCGGTTCGATGGAAATCACATCAAATTCAATACCCAGAATCTCAGCTTCTTCTTTAGCATCAGCAATACTAATATCTGCAGTGTAACGGAACGGCATCATCAAAGCCTGAACGTTGTTTTTACCCAGCGCATCAACCGCGATCGCCAACGTCAACGCCGAGTCGATACCGCCAGATAAGCCCAGCACCGCACCATTAAAGCCATTCTTAGTCACGTAATCACGCACTGCCAACACCAGCGCTTCATACACTTGTGCCAATGGCGGCAGCTCAGCAACCGGTGCCGTCATTGGTACTACTTCACATTCATTCAGTTGTAATAAGGTGGTTTGCTCCGCAAATGCAGCCAGACGATGGGTCATATTACCCGTGGCATCGAACACTTTGGAACAACCATCAAAAATCAGCTCATCCTGCCCACCAATTTGGTTAAGGTACACCAACGGCAAGCCCGTACGCTGGCAATGACCCGCCATCAACGTATTGCGGATATAAGGTTTTTCGCGGTTATACGTTGAAGCATTGATCGACAACAGCACTTCAGCCCCTGCGGCCTTAACCGCATCAACTGGGCCATCGAGCCATAAATCTTCACAAATCAGCAACCCTAAACGATAGCCTTTCAGTTCAATCACACAACTTTTATCACCCGCCGAAAAATAGCGTTTTTCGTCGAAAACACCGTAGTTAGGCAGTTGTTGTTTGAAATAACGCCCCAGCAATTTTCCTTCGGCAAACAGGGACAGTGCGTTATATAGCTTGCCCTTTTCACGCCACGGGTGCCCTACCAATATGGCGGTATGCTGAGTTGCAGCCTGTAAACATTCAAGCTGTGCTTCGCAGCGCTGATAAAAATCATCACGATACAGCAGATCTTCAGGGGGATAACCAGACAACGCCAGTTCAGAGAACATAACCAAATGAGCACCTTCCTTTTGCTGCTCATTTAAGGTTTGCAACATACGTTCAGTATTGCCTTCAATATCTCCAACCAGCCAATTCAACTGGGCTAACGCAATGGAAAGTGATCTGCTCATTTGTGTTTAAACTCGGTTATCAGCGTTGTCAGTGACTAACGTTCTAGTGATAAATAATATAAGTTATTCTTTAAAATCGTTGGTATCCAGCGCGTGGCGTGACAACAATTTGTAAAATTCGGTACGGTTACGCCCCGCCATGCGAGCCGCTTGAGTCACATTACCTTTGGTTATTTGCAATAACTTACGCAAATAATTCAATTCGAACTGATTGCTCGCTTCAACGAAGGTCGGTAACACCGTGTTCTCGCCTTCCAATGCCTGCTCCACCAGCGCTTCACTGATAACCGGAGCCGATGTCAGCGCCACGCATTGTTCAATCACGTTAACCAATTGGCGCACGTTGCCCGGCCAGCCAGCCGTCATTAGCCGCTTCATCGCATCCGTTGAGAAACTACGAACAAACGGCTTGTGGCGGTTGGCCGATTCACGTAACAGATGGTTGGCCAGCAGTGGGATATCTTCCGAGCGCTCATGCAGCGCGGGGATTTTTAGATTGACTACATTTAAACGGTAGTAGAGATCTTCGCGGAATTCATTTTTTGCCATCGCTTTAGGCAAATCACGGTGAGTCGCTGAAATGATCCGCACATCAATACTCAAATCACGGTTGCTCCCCAATGGGCGCACTTTCCGCTCTTGCAATACTCGCAGTAATTTTACCTGTAATGACAATGGCATATCGCCGATTTCATCCAGAAATAGCGTACCCCCTTCTGCCGCCTGAAATAGCCCCTCACGGCTACTCACTGCGCCAGTAAACGCACCTTTAGCATGACCGAAGAGTTCAGATTCCAGCAATTGCTCTGGTAGTGCACCGCAGTTAATGGCAATAAATGCTTTTTTCGCCCGTGGGCTGGCAGCATGAATGGCTTGTGCCAATACCTCTTTACCGGTACCACTTTGCCCGTTAATCAGCAGGCTCACATCAGATTGTGCCACCATTTTTGCCTGTTCAAGCAAGCGCATCATTACCGGGCTGCGAGTAACAATCGCTTCACGCCAGCTATCATCACCGGCAGGAATTGAAAGCTCCAATGCCGCATCAATAGCCTGATATAGCGCATCGCGATCAACCGGTTTGGTCAAGAAGCTGAATACTCCCTGTTGGGTTGCCGCCACCGCATCAGGTATTGAACCGTGGGCGGTCAGAATAATCACCGGCATACCGGGCTGATGTTTCTGAATCTCAACGAACAGCGCCATGCCATCCATTTCATCCATGCGTAAATCACTGATAACAATATCAATTTTTTCACGAATTAACAGGCGCAATGCTTGCTGACCACTCTCAGCCGTAGTGACATTAAAACCTTCACTGGTTAAACGCATGCCTAACAGCTTAAGTAAGCTCGGGTCATCGTCAACCAGCAGTAGATTGGCCGGTTTGCGTGGTGTCATGTGATCCCTTATTAGAAGCGGGTGGAACATCCGCAGGCGGCGTATCAGTCTCTGCCGGGGTTGCTACCGGCTGCGGAACGGCCAGATTACGTGGCACCACGGTCTCCGGGTTGATTTCCGCTGGCTTGATCTCTGGCGGTTTACTTTCTAACGATTTGTTTTCTGCTGGTTGAGGTGTTACCGGCTCAGCCTCAGCCGGTTTGGCTGCTTTAGTCTGAGCTTCAACGGGTTTTGCAGGCTGAGGTTTGACTTCCGCCGCTTTTGGCACTGCGGCTTTTCTATCAACACCGGTTTCTGGAATTTCATTTTGCAACTGTTTGCGTGATGAGAGCTGCCGTTCAATGTCAGTCAGGTTTTCCAGCTTACGAGTGATGTCCGATAAGTTATATTGCAGCCGAACCTGATTTTCGCGCAGACGATCAATTTGGGTGTCAGATTCACTTTGCAGACGCTGATAGTGAACATGTTCTTCTGCGAGTGAAATGCGCAAAACCTGTTGCTCACGCCAAAGCTGAAT
Source organism: Pseudomonadota bacterium (assembly GCA_041179305.1). Lineage (GTDB taxonomy): Bacteria > Pseudomonadota > Gammaproteobacteria > Enterobacterales > Enterobacteriaceae > Yersinia. The sequence goes on from JBEGTQ010000040.1 coordinate 9,210, forward strand.
CAGAGCGCGCACCGCCTCTGGGAAATTTTGGCTATAACTGTTTAGACGTTCAACCACCTGACGCCGTTCTGATATCGACGGATCAGCGCTGCTGATCAAAATGCCCTGTTTAAAGGCCGATGACCACGCCACTACCGGCAATTTTTTTGTTAAAGCCCGTGCCTGAGTTGAACTCAAACTCTCGGCACAATCCATTGCTCGTAGCCAGTAAAGGGCGTTTTCCAGCGTCTCTTTATCATCAAGATCCCACAGGATATTGCAGGACAGGGGGCGGTAATCAACGATTTTCGTTTCCGGTATCGCCGTCTGAACCGCTTGTGGAAAACGGCTACTGTTGGGCTTATTGTTACAACCTGTAAGTAATAGCGGGATCAGCAATAAAGCTCCCCAACGAATATTCATGCAGAATCTACCCACAAATTTATTGGCTTTGGTTGATGCCTGACATGACAACGAGGCGGTCTTTTTAATAACACAGCTCATAGACCATTTGTACATTATTCATTTCCAGCGGTTAATGGCAATTCAACACGGAAGCAAACTGCAGCATAATCTACGGTAACCAATTGTAGGTCACCCTGCATACGTCTGATGCAATCCTGGGCAATACTCAGCCCCAATCCGCTGCCTTTGACGGCACCCTTTCGCTGATGACTCCCTTGGAAAAAAGGCTCAAATATCATTGTGCTTTCTGATTGCGAGATCGAAGTGCCGGTATTGGCAATATCAATTTGCACCCGGTTATTCACCTGATGGCTACGGATCCAAATGGTACCGGATTCCTCGCCATAGTGCACCGCATTGGAGTAGAGATTATCCAAGACGCGCATTAATAACGTTGGTTCTGCCCAACAGATGTCTGCTTGCAAGTCAGTCTCGGTGCCCATCATTTTCGTCCGCGCCAGCAAACGGTGCGCAGTAATAACATCTTCCACCATTTCAGCCAGCTCAACGTTCTCAAGCTGACCGGGCCCATCGGACAATTTACGATTATAATCAAGCAATTGCTCAATCAACGATTGCAAATGGCGGCTGCTGTTATCAAGGATAGTCACCACTTCTTTTTGATCTGGCGTTAATGGCCCGGCGACCTCATCGGCCAGTAACTCAGTACCCTCGCACATGCTGGCTAACGGTGTTTTCAACTCATGAGAAATATGGCGTAAAAACTCATGGCGTTGCGACTCCAGCCAGGCCAGACGTTCGCTAAGCCAGATGATTCGCTGCGCCAGTGAGCGTAACTCACGCGGCCCTTTAAACAACACCACATCGCCCAATGGTCGCCCTTCCCCCAAACGGTTAATCATTCGTTCAATTCCCTTCACCGGGCCAATAATCATCCGAGTGAATAACACTACCAACATTACGCTGACCAGGAACAATAACAGTGATTGCCAACCAAAAAATTGCCCACGTTCGGCGATATCTTTTTGCAGTTGTTGCCCACGAGAGAAAATCACATCACGCGTTGCCTGCACCATTTCAGCATTCGAGCCGGAAAATTGCGCCAACAAATCAGAGGCTTTCTGTGCTGGCACACTGTTTTTACACTGAATATCAGAAAGTTGTATCAGCAGCTCATCCAGAGCCTGAGAGTAACGGGCATCCGGCAGGATAGCAGCGTGATCACCAAGCATTTGAGCATACTGCTTGCGCTGACGCTGGTAGAGCTTCGCCAGTGTTGCATCATCCAAAACACAATATTGGCGATAACTACGCTCCATTTCAAGAGCCACACTGGTCATCGCCTGACTGCGCCTTGCATCTGCCAACGTTGTGCGATTAATATCCGCCGCTTGTGTGCTCAAATGGCCGAGGCTTTGATAAGCCTGATAGGCCAGTACCAATAAGGGTAACAGCACTAACAGAAATGCCATTAGCACTAATTGACGCAAAGAACGTGGGAATAAACGCCATCTTTTCAACGAAATCATCTCATCATCTATCATTCTGTTGTGATGCTAACTGACTGTGTGGCGATTACAATGCCTGATGCCTAATTATCCGCCATATTTCAAGTTGCAGATGTGTTGGCTGCACTCGCTACCCAGCCCATCCACTGGCCTTGTCTCTGCGAGGCTGCGGCTACATGTAGCGTTCAAATCGGTTCGCGACAGATTTAT
>JBEGTQ010000041.1:0-12119 GCA_041179305.1 Pseudomonadota bacterium
CAGATACTGACATAACACCAACTAACAGTAAGCCTTTTAACATATCTTTCATCGTAACTTCCTCCATGATTAGCCGCCTAAAGTGACGGACTATTCGACTATTGCTTTTAGTAACCTGCAATAGCCACCTTAATCATTAATTCATCATGCCCAAGAATCAATAAAATAAGTTAGTTTGTTTAATTAATGTTGATAATAATTCTTATTTTCATTGGTGATGCATTACATTTATGCTGTCTGCAACTGAGATAGATTACTCGCCGATACATCAAGACAGCTCGATGCGCTGATGCCTTAACCTGAAAAACACCATAAATTTCAATGCGAAAAAAATAGCCAATTAGTAAGTTATCATTTATTTAATTATTGTTTCATTATTTAGTGTAGAATAAAGTTCAACTGGACATATAAAGGAATCTTTTCATTTGAAAATTTCAATCATTGCAGCAACCGTTATATTCAGTGCCATTTTAAGTGGATGTGCAGTACAAAATGACAAAACACAACTTCACGGCATAGGCTTGACATATCAGTCAGATATCAAAAAGCTAGATAACGGCGATTACTTCACAGAAGTTGAGGCTGCCCTTGCTGCAGGTCGAATCAAAGGTGCTATTGGCACCGCCAGCAAAAAAGCGTCGGATTTTTGTAGGACACAAAATAAAGCCATGAAAGAAGTGAAAACTGATATAGATACTCATTTACTCGTTAATGGCGTTGCTCGTCTGACCTTCCAGTGCGTATAACTACCTGTAAAGATTATTAATTTTCAATGATATCAAGAGAGCTGTTGTGAAAGTGGCTCTCAATCAGCAATTACTTACGCGTTCCCTTCCATCATTGCTACCATGTTGGGGAGTGTTAAAAACTCTATGTCATTCCAGTAAGATATAATCAAAAAGGAATGACACATGTCCCAATCCTTCGATTTCGATAACGCCCTGAAAGCACTTCAGGACTGGTGAATAAGCATCAGACCACGCTGTCTGATGAAATCGAACGCAAGATCATCCGTATGTCCGCACTCGGCATGAGCGACAAAGATATAAATCATAAAATCAAATAGTTATATGCTGTTAGCGTGTCGAGTGCCACGATAAGCGCCATCACCGATAAGGGGATACCTGAGTTAAAATAATGGCAACAGCGCCCACTGTCCACTATAAAATCCGCGGAGATTTTAGGCCTGTATCTGTCTGAAAATCAAGGCGCTAACTTCTGACTGTCGGTGCTGACCGATCTCAAAACCGTGGCATGGATGATATTCTGATCGCCTGCGTGGATGGCTTGACGAGATTCCCGGAAGCAATAAACAGCATTTACCCGGATACCGAAGTCCAGCTCTGTGTTATCCATCAAATCCGTAACTCGATAAAATACGGCTCCTCAAAACACCATAAGGCGTTTATGGCTGACCTGAAGCCAGTGTATCGGGCGGTATCAAAAGAGGCGGCAGAAACGGCGCTGGATGAGCTTGAGGCGAAATGGGGTCAGCAGTACCCGGTGGTGCTCCAGTCGTGGCGAAGGAAATGGGATAATCCGTCGCATTACTTCCGGTATCCGGCGACGATCCGTAAAGTCATTTACACGACGAATGCCATTGAATCGGTGCACCGACAGTTCAGCAAACTGACGGAAACCAAAGGCGCATTCCCTAATGAAAACAGTCTATTGAAGTTGTTTTATCTGGGGTTAAATGAACGCGCAAGAAAAATGGACAATGCCGATCCAGAGCTGGAGTTTGGCATTGTCCCGGTTGGCGATTTATTTTGAAGACCGCCTCGATAAAGTGATCACGTTGTAGCGATTGTTTAACGTGACACAGAATTCTGGACGCTCTCCTTATTTATTGCCCATGTTTTTAAAAAGTGCAGGTGAATCAACCATGACGCCATTTGCCTGTAATTCTTTCGCTTTTTCATAGTCTTCAGGCGTATTTATACCAAAGAAGATAATATGTGCATTGCTGTTTTTTCTAAAGCAATCCATTGCTTCTTTGTCCCAACTTAGTACTGCATCAGAACTCGCTGTACCCAAAGTATATTCTTCTACGACTTTTACTTTACGGTGCAACTCTAAACCATACCAGCGCTCTTTATTATCTGCTGGTAATTCGCATTTATGATCCATGGTGATATTAACCAGTTGAGTGCGGGTAAGGTTACGGCTCTCAAAACGTTGTATTTTATGTGTTGCATCACGGGAGGCATTAACTTTATCCAGCGCATTTAAATAGTTATCGTCAGTAGAATAAACGCGAGTACGTGCGAAGCGATTTTTCTCACCTTTACCGGATGTTGAAAGTGTTTTTTGTAGAGCTTTGGCGAATATTTCCGGATTGGCATCGGGTGACTTAATATCCAGATAAAATGTGGTGTCAGGATATTTTTTCAACACTTCATCAAGTGTAGGAATACCAATATGCGAATCAGTCTCAGGCTGAATATTATGTTTTTTATTAAAGGCAACACTCGCATCAACTTTGGCGAGTTGCTGAGCAGTATAATCCGAAACCGCACCGGATTTGTCCGTCAACACGTTAAGGTTAGAAGGGCGATATAATACTGGAATATTATCTTTAGATAACTGTAAGGTAATCCATATGGCGTCAGCGCCATTAGACAACGCTTTATTGATGGCGGGTAAGGTATTTTCAGGAGCATCAGCCGTACCTGCCCGGTGGGCAATAATCTGTGGTGCCGGCAGTGTGACTGATTGAGCGTTAACGACAAAAGTAGCAGTGAGTAGTAAGGTAGCCATTATATAATTTCGCATAATATATAGTTTCCATTCATTATAGTGTCATGAATTCTATCAGGTGAGAGTTAATCATATAACTAACTTTTTCGATCTTGTCGAATTTAATGGTTTTTTATCAAAAATAAATGACAAAATGCTAAATAAAACCTATAACAGAATTCAATTCTGTTATTTACGTGATTTGTTGTCATTTTGATTAGGATAATTACTATTTTCTTCTGATGTCACTTTAGTGTGATAGACGCTTGAGGTTATTAATAGCTGGATTTTTTTATAATTGCTAAATATATACCCCTGCTAAGATTATTCTCCTGAATGTTAAAATATCGCTTCAATCTCAAAAATAATTAGTTAGGCATGCTGCGATGAGCTTAGTGTTATCACCGTCGCCTTTCAAGACGCAGAGGTATTGCTTGCTTTTGCCCGCCCCAGTCGCTGACTTGAGTCAGTGGCCGGGGCTTCGTTCAGTTGCCACCTACCTACATTTTGCAGTACCTTGGGTGTATGCATGCTCTGGAATAGCTTTCAGCAGTGCGGTCAATAGCTGCCAATATTGACTAACACTTTCGATATGAACCTGTTCATCCGGTGAATGTGGGCCGGTCATGGTTGGCCCAATGGAGACCATATCCATCTCTGGGTAGGGTTTTTTGAACAAACCACATTCCAGACCGGCATGGATGACCATGATATTGGGTGTTTTATTAAACAGTTTCTGGTAGGTTTCGCGCACCAGCGCCATCACCGGCGATGTTGGGTCAGGCTGCCAGCCGGGATAACCGCCTTTGGGTGCCGTTTGCGCGCCAGCTAACTGACCAATGGCGGTCAATATACTCACTACATAATCTTTGCCGCTGTCGATCAGAGAACGAATCAGGCAGATAATCTCTGCTTCGTTCTCATTCATGGCCACCACACCTACGTTCAGTGAGGTTTCTACCACGCCTTTAATGGCATCACTCATACGAATGACACCGTTTGGAGTGGCGTTCAATAATGCCACCAGACGTTGCTGAGTCTTTTTGGTCAGCGCCCTGGCATCGTTAGAGATGATTGGCTCAATCACAATGACCAGATTTTTTTCAACTGCGGCCAGTTCGTTTTTCAACGTTGCCAGATACGTCTGGCTCAGGTTTTTCAATTGATCTACTTTGTCTGCGGCAATCGCCAACGTGACAGCGCTTTCGCGTGGGATAGCATTACGCAGCGTGCCGCCATTCAAATTCAATACCCGCAGATCAAGATCTGTTGTGTGTTCAAACAAGAAGCGCGCCAGCAGTTTGTTCGCATTACCCAAACCTAAATGGATGTCGGCACCAGAATGACCACCTTTTAGACCTTTGATGGTCAGTTGCAGCGTTTGGTAACCGGCGGGAACAGCCTCACGTTGCAGCGCTAATGTGGTGGTGAAATCAATACCACCCGCACAACCCATATAGATTTCACCCTCCTGCTCGGAATCGGTGTTGATCAGGATGTCGGCTTTTAGCCAGTTGGGTTGCAGGCCGAATGCACCGTCCATACCGGCTTCTTCGGTCATGGTCAGCAGCACTTCCAGCGGGCCATGTTCAACGCGCTCATCAGACAGTACGGCCAGTGCCGAGGCCATACCAATTCCATTATCTGCTCCTAATGTGGTGCCACGCGCTTTAACCCATTCACCGTCGATATAAGGTTGGATAGGATCTTGGGTGAAATCGTGTACCGTATCATTATTTTTCTGTGGCACCATATCCAGATGGGCTTGCAGTGCAACTGATTTACGGTTCTCCATTCCTTTGGTAGCAGGTTTACGCAACAGGATATTACCGACCTGATCGCGTTCGGCGTGCAGATTTCTCTCCTTGGCCCACGTCATAATATGTTGTGCCAGCGCTTCTTCATGGTAAGACGGATGGGGGATAGAGCAGATTTTTGCGAAAATATCCCACAACGGCTGAGGCGAAAGTTGAGACAGTTCAGACACGGTAAGCCTCCTGTAACAGCATACTCACGTCGGCAGCCTCGCAATCGAGGTGTCAGAGGTGCTATTGGGTTGATGATTATAGATTTTAAGGGTGACGACAAGCCACCACAGGGATGGCGAGACAGCTTGAGAATATCACTTTCGTTGGAATTACGCGCGTTTCGCCGCATAATTATCACATTCGACCTGATTAATTAGCCCGATAATTGCTGGTTTTTATCCGCCTGGCTCACTATAATCTCGCGCAATATTTTATCACCTTCTGATATATAGCAGACCACTCCTAACTGGCTGGAATCACACTTTATGAGCGAAAAATACATCGTTACCTGGGATATGTTGCAAATTCACGCCCGCAAACTGGCTGCACGTTTACTGCCTGCCGAACGGTGGAAAGGCATCATCGCGGTAAGCCGTGGTGGCTTGGTGCCTGCGGGCATTCTGGCGCGTGAGCTGGGTATTCGTTATGTCGATACCGTTTGCATTGCCAGCTATCACCATGATAACCAAGGTGAACTTAACGTTCTGAAACGTGCTGAAGGTGATGGCGAAGGCTTTATTGTGATTGATGATCTGGTTGATACCGGCGGCACTGCAAAAGCAATCCGTAATCTGTATCCGAAGGCTCATTTTGTGACTATCTTTGCCAAACCAGCCGGTAAGCCATTAGTTGATGACTATGTGGTTGATATCCCGCAGGATACCTGGATTGAGCAGCCGTGGGATATGGCAGTGACTTTCGTTACGCCGTTGAGTGGTAATTAATTTAGCTGACTTTACATGCCCGGTGCCGACCGGGCGTTTCATTTTATTCCCAGTATGAGTACACTTGCCCCATCTGACCGGCCCTTGTCGGGCTTGAATCACGGCTTATGGAGGCTATTGTTATCATGGCACAAGCCAACCTTTCTGAAATTCTGTTCAAACCAAAATTCAAACACCCTGAAACTTCGACGTTAGTGCGTCATGCACAGTGCAACCACGCGATGGCGGTTCATTCGGCGTTGGATGGCGATACGACTACCCATTGGTATCGCATGATTAACCGTTTGATTTGGACCTGGCGTGGTGTCGATCCGCTTGAAATTGAAGAAGTCTTATCGCGTATTGCCTGTTCGAAAGCCGAGCACAGTGATAACGAATTGTTGGATACCGTAGTGGGATATCGTCACGGTAACTGGATCTATGAGTGGGCGCATCAGGGAATGCTGTGGCAACAAAAAGCGATGGAAGAGATCGATCCGACAAATGCCGGTCAATACTGGCTAACTGCCGCTAATCTATACAGTATTGCCGGTTATCCACACTTGAAAGGCGATCAACTGGCGGAGCAGGTCGAAGTGTTATCCAACCGTGCTTATGAAGCTGCAGCGGAACATCTACCATATACCTTAAAAGAGTTGAATTTCCCGATTTCTGACGGCGGCACCCTTTCCGGCTTTCTGCATATGCCGGCGGTTGGCGATGCGCCATTTGCGACGGTGTTGATGTGCGGTGGTTTGGACACGCTGCAAAGTGATTATTACCGTTTGTTCCGCGACTATCTGGCTCCTAAAGGGATGGCCATGTTGACTATCGACATGCCATCGGTCGGCGCATCTTCGCGTTGGAAACTCACTCAGGACACCAGTTATCTGCATCAACAGGTTCTACATGCACTGCCGGACATCCCGTGGATTGATCATCAGCGGGTCAGTGTGTTTGGTTTCCGTTTTGGTGCCAATGTGGCGGTACGTTTGGCTTATTTGGAACCGCAACGGTTGCGTGCAGTGGCGTGCCTTGGATCGATTGTTCATCATCTGTTGTGTAATAATAATGACAGCCAATGCAAAGTGCCGGATATGTATATGGATGTGATGGCGAGCCGGTTGGGAATGGCAGATGCGTCTGATGAATCGCTCAGAACTGAAATGAACCGTTATTCTCTGAAAATTCAGGGATTGCTGGGGCGGCGTTGTCAAACCCCAATGCTGGCAGGTTTCTGGAAAAACGATCCGTTCAGCCCAAAAGAAGAGGCGAAGTTAATTTGTTCTTCTTCGATGGACGGCAAGCTATTACCTATATTATCAACGCCGCTGTATGACAATTTCCACCGTGCATTACTGCAAACCAGTCAGTGGTTAGAAGATAAAATACGTTAATGAGTTGCTAATTTTTAACAATTTGCTAAAAAGGATCTTCTATATAAGGAGATTTAAGAATGACGTCAACCCATGCTCATCCTAAAAGCAAACTGATGAAACGATTTGCAGCTTTAGGGCCATACCTGCGTGAAGGACAGTGCCAGAACGACCGTTTTTTCTTTGATTGTTTAGCTGTATGCGTCAATGTGAAGCTTGCTCCTGAAAAACGTGAGTTCTGGGGGTGGTGGATAGAACTGCAATCAACAGAAGACCATTTTACTTATGTTTATCAACTTGGCTTGTTCAATAAAGAGGGCTGTTGGAAAACAGAAAAAATCAAACATCCTGAAGTACAAGAGAAACTGGAGACGACATTGCGCGATTTCCACAAGCGTCTTAAAGAGACGCTGGTTTCTATTGAAATGAAGTTAGAACCGGCACAAAATTTCAGTGATCAACCGGTTAAGCTGTCTGCTTAAAATCTGTTTGCTATATCCAAATAAGTGGCTGGGGTGAGTAAAAGCAGCTAACCCCCTACATCTTGAAGGGCCACCGGTCTATAAAACAGAGTTGTTACCGTCTCATCCAATTACTTACTTGTATTAGTATTGAATAGGCTCACCTTGTGGGCTGGCGTAAATCCGGTTCTAATCGGTCTCTGACCGATTTATCGTTAGGCTGCAACTCCAATTACTTTGGGTGTATATTGTTTCTTTTATTCATCCCAATGGTAGATAAATTATGAGTGGCAGCCAGACATTGGTTGTGAAATTAGGCACGAGTGTACTGACTGGCGGTTCCCGTCGGCTTGACCGTGCTCATATTGTTGAACTGGTGCGCCAATGTGCCCGGCAACATGCAAAAGGTCATCGTATTGTTATTGTCACTTCTGGCGCGATTGCTGCCGGGCGGGAGCATCTGAAGTATCCAGAACTCCCCGCCACTATTGCCTCGAAGCAACTGCTGGCCGCCGTCGGGCAAAGCCGCTTGATTCATCTCTGGGAACAACTGTTTTCCATCTATGGCATCCATATCGGCCAGATGTTGCTGACTCGTGCTGATTTAGAAGATCGTGAGCGATTTTTGAATGCCCGCGACACGATGAACGCTTTGTTAGATAACCGCATCATACCGGTAATCAATGAGAACGATGCGGTTGCCACCGCCGAGATTAAAGTAGGTGATAACGATAATCTTTCGGCGTTGGCGGCAATTTTAGCGAGTGCCGATAAGCTGTTGTTACTGACTGATCAGGCTGGATTATATACTGCGGATCCGCGCAACAATCCGCAGGCTGAGTTTATTCGTGAAGTGCATGGCATTGATGATGCTTTGCGTGCCATCGCTGGCGATAGCGTCTCTGGCCTCGGAACCGGTGGTATGGCGACCAAGCTACAAGCAGCGGATGTTGCGTGTCGGGCCGGTATTGATGTGGTGATTGCTGCGGGCAGTCAGGTTGATGTGATTGCTGATGTGATTGATGGCACGTCAGTCGGTACCCGATTCCATGCTTTGGAAACACCGCTGGAAAACCGTAAACGCTGGATTTTCGGTGCGCCACTGGCGGGTGAAATCACTGTAGATGACGGCGCAGTAGCAGCGATTATGGAACGTGGCAGTTCACTGTTGCCCAAAGGGATCCGTAGCGTAAAAGGCGATTTTTCGCGTGGCGAGGTGATCCGAATTCGTAACCTCAACGGGCGCGATCTGGCGCACGGTGTGTCACGCTATAACAGCGATGCACTGCGTATGTTGGCGGGGCATCACTCGCAACAAATCAGTGCAATCCTCGGGTACGAATACGGCCCCGTGGCTGTTCATCGTGACGATATGATTGTCAGCTAAGGAGCAAGCATGAACATACTGGAACAGATGGGAAAGGGAGCCAAACAGGCGTCCTGGCAATTAGCTGTGTTGAGCACGGCCGAGAAGAATCAGGCGCTGGCAGTGATAGCCAACCTGCTGGAAGCTGAGAGTGATACCATTTTGCAGGCCAACGAGCAAGACATGAAGGCGGCGCGAGCCGCGGATATGAATGAAGCACTGCTTGATCGGTTGTTATTGACCGCACCGTGCCTGGCTGCCATTGCCAATGATGTGCGTCAGGTATGCCGCCTGAATGACCCGGTAGGCCGTGTGATTGATGGCAGCTTACTGGACAGTGGCTTGAAACTTGAGCGTCGCCGCGTGCCTCTGGGCGTTATTGGTGTTATTTATGAGGCTCGTCCTAATGTCACTATTGATGTCGCCAGCCTGTGCCTGAAAACCGGTAACGCAGTCATTTTGCGTGGCGGTAAAGAGACTCACCATACCAATCAGGCAACAGTAAAAGTGATTCAACAGGCGCTGAAACAGTGTGGTTTACCTGCGGCTGCGGTGCAGGCCATAGAAAGCCCGGATCGTGAATTAGTGAGTGAGCTGTTGCGTATGGATCGCTATGTGGATATGTTGATTCCGCGTGGTGGGGCTGGTTTGCATAAGTTGTGCCGCGAGCAGTCGACTATTCCGGTCATCACCGGCGGGATTGGGGTTTGTCATACTTTTGTTGATAACAGTGCTGATTTTGAAAAAGCATTATTGGTGATTGAGAATGCGAAGATCCAACGGCCAAGCGCCTGTAATTCATTGGAAACATTGCTAATTCATCGGGAAATCGCCGATCGGTTCTTGCCGCTATTGAGCGCAAGAATGTATGCGGTTGGTGTGACATTACATGCCAGCCCGCAGGCGATGCCTTATCTGACAGCGGGCAAAGCGAGAGTCGTGGCCGTTGAAGCGGCGAATTACGATGATGAATGGTTATCACTGGATCTGAATGTAGATATCGTGACTGACATCAATGCTGCAATTGATCATATTCGCGAGCACGGTACCAACCATTCGGATGCCATTCTGACCCGTTCACTTAGCAGCGCTGAGCGTTTTGTGCGCGCTGTTGATTCATCCGCAGTTTATGTTAATGCCAGCACTCGTTTTACCGATGGCGGCCAGTTTGGTTTGGGGGCGGAAGTGGCCGTGAGTACGCAAAAACTTCATGCCCGTGGCCCGATGGGATTAGATGCACTGACAACCTATAAATGGGTTGGCTATGGTGACGATTTAGTCCGTCTTTGATTTACATCTGATAGAAAAATAACATTAAACGATGTCTGGCTGCTGCCGATGTCGTTTTGTTTTTTCTATTCATAATGTTAATTTATGGGGAACAGACATCCAACCCTTGTTGCCTTTTGGTGTATGGACAACGTCAGTGCTTATGGCATGTATGAATGATAGACGTTGAGGTTAAAGCGTTTTATCCTCGCCCATCTTTTGCAATTGGTTCTTGTACGACTTCACTTTCTGGCGTTTTTTCATCCAGATAAAAAATGACACGACGAAAATCCCGCCCGCCAAGGTTAATACAGCAAACTGACGCTGATAAAACAGCATAATAAAGAAATAGATAGCAGAAATAATGGCTACCCATTTAGCCGAATGGCCAATCGAACTTTTCTCATCCGCCAAACGGCGGATACTCTCTTCTTCACTGATCCCCATATTTAACGCTCCTTACTGACGAAACTTTCTCTCTCTCGATTATTTTTGTTAATTGTCTCATCTGCTGGTCGCCCTTCAAGATGCAGGGGGCGCTGGCTGTTTTTGCTTACCCCAGCCACTTCATTGAGTCAGCTCATGGGGTTTTGTTCCGTTGCCACTTGCTGGTATCTTTAGATAATTTAGGTATATAAGATTGTCGCAATCACATGATAATTCAAGATATTTTTTATTTTTATTTTGTTCAGTTGAGATAACTCTGATTGACTATCCCAACCTGGTTGATGTGGATTACAAAATAATAATCAGTTCATGCTTACCGCCATCCAGTGTTACCCGTAATTCATTAGGATGATGCGGGATAGCTGAGCCATTCAGCGTTACTGAGCTAATGCCCTGACTACGTTCAGCAGGACTTTCAACGTGGATAACGTAGCGAGTATTATCCAGATTAACTGTTGCTTCAAAACCAGGCCAACTGGCCGGAATGCAAGGAGTAAGTACCAGTTCTTTTCCCTCGCGGCGAATACCCAAAATGCCTTCAATACCCGCACGATGCATCCAACCGGCAGACCCTGTATACCAACTCCAACCACCGCGCCCGACGTGAGGTGCCACCGAATACACGTCGGCTGCGACCACATATGGTTCGACTTTGTAACGCGCTATCCCTTCAGGAGTATTGCCATGATTGACCGGATTGAGCAATTTAAAGAGATGGTGGGCTTTATCGCCGTCCCCCAACGTAACAAAGGCCAAAATCGCCCACATGGCCGCATGGCTATATTGCCCACCGTTTTCCCTTAATCCAGGTGGATATCCTTTGATGTAACCCGGATCATCCGGCGTTTTATCAAAAGGTGGTGTGAACAGTAATGCTAAACCATCATTAGGGCGAATCAGATGCTGCTCCAACGACGCCATTGCTTGTATCATTCGCTGCTGATCAGCGGAACCGGATAGCACTGCCCATGACTGTGCAATTGAATCAATCTGGCATTCATTGCTGGTTTTAGAACCAAGCCAGGTGCCATTATCAAAGGTTGCCCGACGGTACCAGTCACCATCCCATGCCTCACGCTCCAGCGCAGCAATTAATGCCGAGAGGTGGTCTTGCCATTGTTTGGCGCGATGTGGTTCACGTTCAGCCGCCAGTGGGATAAACATTTTCAGCGTTTTCACTAGTAACCAGCCCAACCAGACACTCTCTCCTTTACCTTGTTCACCGACCCGATTCATCCCGTCGTTCCAGTCACCGGTGCCCATGAGTGGTAAGCCAAGTTCACCCGTCAGTTCAATGCATTGATCCAGGCCTTTAGCGCAGTGTTCGAACAATGAAGCTGTTTCCTGTGCCATCTGTGGTTGGAAGAAAGCATCGTGCTCGCCCGGATGCAATATCGGTCCTTCGAGAAAGGGCACTATTTCGTCCAGTATTCCAGGATCACCGCTGGTAAGAATGTAAGTCGCCGTGGCGAAAGAGAGCCACACCCGATCATCAGAAATACGAGTGCGTACTCCTTGCCCGGAATGAGGAAGCCACCAATGTTGCACGTCGCCTTCAGAAAATTGCCGCCCGGCGGCCCGTAATAGATGCTGACGGGTAGTATCAGGCTGGGCAAAGGTCAGTGCCATGCCATCTTGCAATTGATCGCGGAAGCCGTACGCGCCACTGGCCTGGTAGAAAGCAGAGCGCGCCCAGACACGGCATGCCAGCGTCTGGTAGAGCAGCCAGC